>DAIRDV010000011.1:0-11987 GCA_036795955.1 Nitrososphaeraceae archaeon
CCCAAACGGTCTATAGAAATCATATTCATTTTTTATTATGGTTGAAGTGACTTTTGGATCTAGTGCAAGTAATCTTGGTTGCTCTTTTATTAAAAGCGCGACTGCACCTGCTCCTTGTGTATATTCTCCGGCTGACCCGATGTCGTATTTGGCAATATCACTCACAACAACAATGGCGGCCTTGTCATTGTTCTCTTCTGCCCTTATCCAATTGGTATTATCGTAAATTGCATAAGATCCGCTGACGCAAGCAAATTTACATTCTATTCCTCCAGCATGCTCAAAAGAGCCATCACCGTATACCTGTTCTAGCATACCTACTACAAATGAATTTAATGCCTTTGATTCATCAAGACTTGATTCCGTTGCTACATACAACCTACCAATATCGTTAGGATGTAAGTTATTCTTCTTCATTAATTCAAGACATGCGTTGGATGCCATACATGCTGAATCTTGATTTGTATCGACCAGCGCCATTTTTTTTATGCCAATACCATGTTCTAATTTTTGGGGATCAATTCCTCTGGCTTGAGCAAAATCTTTGTAGTCGATATACAATTTTGGAACATATATAGCAAGGTCGTCAATGCCAGCTGGCATATTAACAGTTTTTCCCACTTAAGACATTTAAAGGTACTTGTTGATATTCGCGTCAAATCAAAAGAAAATCGTTAAAAATTTGGTATGTTTTTAAGAAAAATACATCATTTATGTCAGACAATTAATACGATTGTTCCAAGTACTGATGTCTATTCAATATTCTTAAAAGATAACTTGACATGAATCCAGTAGAGATTTCACAACTAATTCTAAACTCACTACCGGCCAGTGAATAACACATTATCTAGTGGACGCGTATAGTTTCGTAGAAATTATTACGTTCATGCGCATGGAAACCAATTTGTTTGATTGCTGCTACTATCTTGTCTGAAGTCAATTCTGTTGATCTAGCTCCAGTCGCACTAACTACTTCCTCACCGATTAAAGTGCCTCCAAAGTCATCTGCACCATAGTTTAATGCAAGCTGAGCCATTCCTATGCCATTTGTAAGCCAGGATGATTGAAGATGATCAATAAGCCCTGAAAAGATGATTCGCGAAATAGCTATCGTTTTTAGTAATTCTAAACCTCCAGAGGAATATTTGATAATACCATCTTCTTGCATCTTCGTATTATTTGGTTCAAAGCTCCACGGTATAAAAGCCATAAAGCCTCGAGTTTTTTCTTGCAAATCAGCGATCTTCATCAAATGCCTTGCTCGTTGTTCAATATCCTCTCCAGTACCATACATCATTGTAGCCGATGATCTTATACCCAAATCGTGGGCTTGTTTCATGATATTTAGCCACTCATTACTTTTTATCTTCAGTGGGCTAATTTTTGACTTTACATCATCATCCAGAATTTCTGCGCCAGCACCTGGCAATGAGTCCAAACCCGCTTTTTGCAATCTAGACAAAACTTCTTTTGTGCTACATCTTTCAACCTTGGAAATGGTATCAATTTCAGAAGCTGAAAGTCCGTGTATGGCGACCTCAGGGCACTTTTCCTTAACTGTTCTGAACGCTTCTTCATAATACTCAATATTGAGATCAGGGTTATGACCCCCCTGCATCAAGACTTGACTTATTCCGAAATGCTCTCTTGCTGTTACAACTCTTTTTACAACATCTTGTACAGATAACGTATATCCTTCTGAATCACCAGGGGCTCTGTAAAATGCACAAAATTTGCAGTATGTTATACATACATTCGTATAATTTAGAATAATGTTATTAACAAACGTTGCAACTTTACCGAATAGTTTTTCTCTTAATATATTTCCAATAATGCCCAAGGCATAGGGATTGTCTGATTTTAACAAACGGATGCAATCATTCAAATCCAATCTATTTCCGAGCATCACTTGATCTAAAATATCACTAACGTCAGATTTCTGAATTAAATCCTGCGCAAATAAGCTCATGAGCTATATCTTTCATGACGATTGTCAAGGATATTTAATCTTTACAAACATTGGCAAAAAGCGAAGATTTTATAGTCGATGTAGACTCCATTTAAACAATTTGTTACAGAGTATTTCAGGCAGTTCAAATGCTGTAGAAAAGGTCATCCATGGGGAAGAATTATCATTCAACGATGGCTTGGAACTACTCAATAACGAAAATGTCTTCGTCTTGGGCGCTGCTGCAAATTTGGTAAAAAAAAAACTAACTGGTAACGTCATAACCTTTGTTGCCTCTTATTACCTGAATTATACTAATGTATGTGCCGCAAGTTGCCCACTTTGTGCATTTTATAGAAAAGGTGACGAATCAGATTCGTATACACTGACAATCGAACAGATACTATCAAGAGCAAGAATAGCAATAAACGATATGAAGGCAACAGAGCTTCACATAGTTGGTGGGTTCCATCCAAAACTGGGACTTGATTATTATGAAAAAATGATAAAGGAAATCAAGAAAGAATTTCCTTCAGTAACCGTAAAAGCTCTTACACCGGCCGAAATTCATTTCATCTCCCATTTAACCAAAAATTCTGTAAAAGAGGTACTTTCTAGATTAAAGGCAGCTGGGTTGGATGCTTTACCGGGCGGAGGAGCAGAAATATTCAGTAATGATGTGCGAGATACAATAGTTCGGGGCAAGTGTTCAGGTGATGAATGGCTTAAGACAGCTGAAATTGCACATGAAATGGGAATTAGAACAAATTGTACCATGCTCTTTGGTCATGTCGAGGAACCCAAGCACATTATTGATCATCTGATTAAGGTTCGAGAGTTACAAAGAAAAACAGGAGGTTTTATTACTTTTATACCATTGAAGTTTAGCCTTGATAATACCGAACTTGAGCAAAAAGGATTAATCGACAAGGAAAGTTCATCGCTATACGACTTGAAAGTAATTGCTCTATCAAGGCTCATGCTGGCAACTACAATGAAAAATATTTCAGTGTATTGGGTTGCACTTGGAAAAAAATTAGCTCAGGTCGCACTATCTTACGGAGGGAACGATCTAGTTGGTACTGCATATTCAGAAGAGATCTTCAAGGCCGCCGGCAAATCTACCGGAACATCGATACAAGAATTAGCGTTTTTGATTAAAGACGCGAAATATGTTCCCTTACAAAGAGATACGTTTTTCAATATTCTATAGCATATACATTTGATTAAGAGTATTCATTATTGATATTTCTGGATATTCTGACTGTTACTATCGACCAAGAGGATCTCATCAAACGAAATGATGTTATTATTCTTGGCTTTTTGAAGCAATGTTAGTATCGAATCCTTACCTTTTTCCCCCATGTTGATAGTAAGATCATTGACGTACATCTTGACAAACTTTTCAATAAGTGATTTAGAATTACCCCTACCAAAACGCATAGCGTAATCTAATGCATCATCCAAATGTTCAAGTCCATATATTATTGAACTTCTGAATAATTCGTCAAAATCAATTATTTCTTTGGTTGTAAGATTTCGATTACTAATGACATTTATTCCCAGAGGAACTGGCATACCATTTGTCAAGTCATGCCACCATTTCCCGAGGTCCAGTATTCTATGAAATTCATCTCCAAATGAAATTTGTGCTTCATGAATAACTAGGCCCGCATCTATATCTCCGGACAAGACATACTTTGGAATTTCACTAAAAATCATTTCAACTCCATCAAATTTTCCAACAGCCAAATTGAGTAATAGATTTGCCGATGTCATTTTCCCTGGAATTCCGATCTTGCATTTGGGTAGATCGTTCAACTCAATATTTTTTTTAGAGATAACTACAGGACCATAGTTTATTCCAAAACTTCCACCGCTACTCAAAATGACATAGTTTTTAAGAAATGCGTATGCATGAGCCGAAATTGCAGTAATGTCCAATTCATGATTAATAGCACGCTTGTTTAACTTTTCAATGTCCTCAATGACATGTTCAATTTGAAAATAAGGTGATTTAACACTGCCTGAGGCAATCCCATAAAACATAAAAGCGTCATCCGCATCAGGCGTATGTCCTAACGTTACATGTTTCATAGAAAATTGAATATTCCAACGGTATTTTTATTTTACAGTATTAGAGTCAAATGTAAGCCATTTTGGGTGCAAGTAGAAATATTCAACACAACTGGGTTGCTATTTTAAGGCGTCTATCCATATGCAATCGGTTCGATACGCCTCTTTAGTACTTTAAGGAAGATTTAATAATGCTGCATAGATTTTTTGTCGTTTATAAGATGCCAAAATTCAAGTCCACTCAGGATATCTTAAGAATTATAGGAAATAAGGATCAAATACGTAATTTCGGCGTTATCGCTCATGTTGATCATGGAAAGACTACTATGAGTGACAGTTTATTGGCTGCTTCGGGAATTATTTCTCCGTCTGTTGCTGGTCAGGCACTAGCTCTTGATTCAATGAAACTTGAACAAAACAGACAAATGACAATTAGAGGAGCCAACGTAACTCTGTATTATGAAATCGGGGGAAAAGAATATGTGATTAATATGATTGATACTCCTGGACATATCGATTTTACAGGAAGAGTTACACGAGCGCTGAGGGCAATTGATGGAGTAGTTGTAGTTTCTGACTCTGTAGAAGGCATAATGACTCAAACAGAAACTGTGACAAGGCAAGCATTAGAAGAACGTGTAAGACCAGTTCTTTATATTAACAAGATTGATAGACTTGTCAAGGAACTGAGACTAGATGCACCTGCGATGCAGAAGTGGCTTTCAAATATTATTGCTGAATTTAACAAGCTAGTTGAAATCTATGCTGAACCTGAATTAAAAGAAAAATGGAAGGTAAGTATTCAGTCTAACAGTGTGGCCTTTGGATCGGCAAAGGATAGGTGGGGATTTAACTATAATATCGCTCAGAGGAATGGGGTTGGCTTTAAGGATGTTTATGATGCTTACAATTCAGATGATCAGTCTTTAATAAAGACTCTCTCGGAGAAGGCCCCGCTACATGAGGCCGTACTTGGAATGGTTGTACAACACCACCCTCCACCACATGTGGCGCAGCGTTACAGAATACCAAAGATTTGGCCCGGAGATCTAGATTCTGATATTGGAAAATCACTCGTATCATGTGACGACAAAGGACCAATCTTGATGATGGTTACTACAATTAATGTAGACCCACAGGCCGGTAGGATAGCTACAGGTAGATTATTTTCTGGAACGATAAAGGATGGTGACGAAGTCTATCTTATAGATGGTAAAAGAATGGGTAAAGTTCAATCTGTAAATATCTACATGGGTAATACTCGAGAGGTAGTAAACATGCTACCTGCTGGAAATATACCTGCTCTACTTGGTATAGATCATGCAATTGCAGGGGAGACATTCTCGTCGGTCAAAAATGTACCTGCATTTGAGTCAATAAAATATGTTTCAGAACCAGTAGTTACAATTGCCATCGAACCAAAACATCCAAAAGATTTACCAAAATTAGTTGAAGCGTTAAGAAGAATTACTGTTGAAGATCCAAATCTAATTGTAAAAATCAATGAAGAAACTGGAGAAACATTACTGTCGGGAATGGGTGTATTACACCTTGAGATAGCCACATCTCTAATATTGGAAACAGGTTTAGAAATTACAACCACTCAACCCCTTATTAATTACAGAGAGACAATACGTAATACTGCCGGTCCTATTATGAGTAAATCTCCAAATAAACATAATAAGATTTTCATGAGAGTGGAACCACTTGGGGAAGAAATAATTGAATTAATAAAGAACGGTCAAATCCATGAAGATTTAGAAAGAAAACAGCTGGCCAAAATTCTTAGGGAAAAGGGATGGAGCGCAGATGAAGCTAAAAATGTTGCTGCTGTTGATATTAGTGGAAACATACTGGTAGACGAAACAAAGGGTGTACAGTTTATTCAGGAATCAATGGATTCAATTAGGTCAGGTTTCGACGATGTGATCCATGCCGGTCCAATAGCCCATGAAACAGTTAGAGGTGTAAAATTTGTTTTACATCACTTTGTTCCTCATGAAGATCCGGCTCACCGCGGTCTCGCACAATTGATGCCCGCCACAAGAAGAGCAATGTTAGGATCAATGCTTTTGGCAGATTCAGCACTATTAGAGCCTATACTTGGTATGGAAATAAAGTGTCCACAAGAACAAATTGGAACGGTTGCGGGAATTCTATCGGGAAAACGCGGAAAGCTACTGAACGTCGAACAAAAGGGAGTGATAAGCATTATACAAGGTGAAGTTCCAGCTTCTGAAACATTCGACTTGTCTGAGGTAATGCGTGGAGGTACGGCTGGAAAGGCTTTGTGGAATACATTTTTCAAGACTTGGCAATTTGTTCCTCAATCTATTTTCAAAACAATTGTTAATGACCTCAGGAAGAGAAAAGGTCTCAATCCAGAACCTCCGACTGCTGATGAATTTGTAGACAAGGAATAGAACCATTTATCGTATTGCTAGGGCTATGTGCCCTAGGATATGATAATTGCAATATTCCAACTTTTTTTATGTAAAATCCTGATCGAGAAGGTGTAGAATTTATATGGAAGCACGCAATATAATATAATAATTACAAATAGGTATTAGTTGGGATGTTTAACAAGGATTCGTGCAGATCATGTGGTAGTATTTTGTCGCCTGTTTTAAAGTGTAAACTCTGCAAAGAATATGTATCATGGACTTGTGATTATTGCCACCAAGTAGAAGACGTAAGTCATAGACATGAAAAAATCCATAGGTCGCCTGGGGACAAATATTTGGATGTTAAAGATAAATTGATAACGGCGTAGATTATACTTTTAGCAATTTTTACTCTATTCTGAGACTACTGAAATTCTCAGTACTAGGTTCCTTCATTCTTTCTATTGCCATCAAAGTTTTTAGAATTTACAGGACAGCTATCTCTTTCCACTTCCACATAAATCTTTGAGGATGTTTTTACATCTATTACGGATTTGATTCGTTCTTCAATAGTATCTATTACTTGTTCTATTTGATCCGTGGTTATGTTATCTACTATGCTAACCTCCATGGCAACTAGTACATCATTGGGTCCAAAATGCATAGTCCTAAGTGTGATAATCCTGTTCACCTCCGGAATCTTGAGTACGGATTCTATAATTTTACCATGATCTTTTTTAGACATCGCCTCTCCAATAAGAAGAGCTCGATTCTCTTTTGCTAAAAAGAACGCAAATAACATTAAAACTCCACCTATAAGTATTGAGCTTAATGCATCATAGATCATGTTGTTAGTAACGTCGGATAGATAGATTCCTATTGCAGCTATAGCTATTCCAAGTAACGCTGCCGAATCTTCAACCATGACAGTCAAAATTGTAGGGTCTTTACTTTCTTGAAATTCTGTGAATAACTTATGAAGATTAACTTTTTCTCCTCTAGCTTCTATGGTACCCCTAAACAAATTAAAAGCAATTCGTAGAGCGTTGCCTTCAAAGATGGCAGAGATTAGCAATATCACATAACTGATATTGGTATTTATGATCTGATGTACTGGATCAAATATGGAAACATATCCTTTTTCAAATGACAGAATTCCTGATATTCCAAATAATAGTGTGGCTACAATGAATGACCAGAAAAATTGTTCTTTACCATAGCCAAACGGATGTCTTTCTGTTGGTACTTTTGTACTTGTCTTAATTCCGATTAGCAACAAGACTTGGTTAAAAGTATCAGAGAATGAATGGTATGTTTCAGACCACATTGCGCTACTATTTGTTAGTAAGGCCGCAATCAGTTTTGCAATAGAGATTCCTAAATTACCAAACAGCGCAGCATACACGGCCCTCTTGGAACTTCCGACCAACAGTTATTCTCCTTTCCCATATTCGATTAAGAAAGACTCAGCGAGAAATTATCTCTTTCATGAAGATATCCTGATCAAGTTTGGAAAATTCACTCAAATTTATGTCGTCACCTTTAGACATTATTTTCTTAAGCATTTTGCCCGCAGCAGGTTCAATCCACCATTTTTCACTAAACGAATTGACTAGATGTCTTTCTAGTTCTGCAGCTCGTATCGCGGCTATCATGTAACTTGGTACATACATTATTGATTCAGGAAGAATATGATGCAGCATCCAATATTCTCCTGGAACCTCAATGCCCATATACCTTTTGATAAGTCTCTCGTATAGCCTACTTGATTCAAAAATTGTAAGGTCTTTTTTCCAGAAATCAATTTTCATTAGTGAATTTGCTGCATAAAAAACGATAAAAAAAAGCTCCATGAATTTGTCTCTCAATACTATTTCTGATAACGCCTTTTCATTTGTAATTCCAATGTCCTTCAAATATAACGGATTTCTTGTTAATCTTTCGATTAGTATTGAGAATATTTCTGCTACTCCCATTGGAAATTTGTATTTTTCCCAATAATTTAATTTCGTATCAATCGATGAGGCGTGTATAGCGTGTCCTGTTTCATGATAACAGCTTTGCAAGTCAAAGTACGGGCTTTCACTCTTGTATAATATCCGTATATCCTCAGGAATTTTTACAAAGAAGCAAATCGGTGACGGATATTTATTAGGTCGATCTGCGATATCAAACTTAATTCTAGAAAAATCAAATCCAATTAATTCTAAGGTTTTTCTAACTGTGCGTACAGGATTAGTTTTGGAAAAATATTTTTCAATATCTAGAAAAATTCTGTTTCGAAAAAAATAAAAATCATCATAGTATTCGACATCTTTTCCGATTAATTTGCTAGCATATTGCATCTCATTTCTAAAGGGTTTTTCTGCACGTTGACCTAAATCTGTAATCAGTTTCTTAAGATCCAATAGACCTATTTTTTCACTCAATAGATATCCATCCAGGGGAGTAAGTGGTTTCTTTGAAGTCCCATTTACTTTGTCAGAAAAGTTAGAATAGATTTCTCTTATTCTTCTAAAACGGGAATTGATTAGTGGGGAAATGTATTTTGTCTTTTTGACAAACTCGTCATATACAATTTTTCTTTTTTTGTGATCCTTTTCATGACTATTGAATTGTCTCCAATTATTCCAATTCACTTGTTTTCCATTGAATTTGAAATCTTTACTTTTTACCTTCGTTCCTCTCAATTCATGCAATTTCAGTTCAAGAGGCTTTGTTTCGGATTCAGAAATATTTTCAATTGAAGAAAGGAGCAATGCTTTAGGTATAGAAAATGACCTCACAAATATCTCTGAGATGAGTAACTTCATTTTGGCTAAGTGTTCTATATTCTGCCTGTCATAATCATAACCGGCAAATTGTAGATATTGTTCATTGGTTTCAGCAGAGTATAGAATCTCATCTAACTCACACCATTCTGCTAGATTCAACAAAATAACACTAGATAAAAAGATATTTAAGTTGCTTAACGGACTCTTGGAAAAACTTTGTCCTATTGAGACAGTATGATTGAAAAAATGCCATAATATGATACAAATTTGTTTAGAAAATATTACCAGCAGGTTATTCAAATATGACACTTTGATTTAACGACTTGTGATTTGTCTAGATCATATGACTAGCTTTACAAACCAGTGGAATAAAGAGCCTAAAAAAGACCCCACAGAAAGAATTAGAGAAAGTCTGAAATCGCAAAAACCTCTAAAACCAACTATGGAATCTGCAAAAAATAGACTGGGAATTCAAACTCAAAAACTAGATACACTCTTGGAAAAATTAAAATCAAAAGATAGAACGCTTTTTAATCAAATTGTTACACATTTACAAAATCATGACAGCCAACAAAGCAAAATGCTTTCGAATGAACTCTCTCAAGTACGAAGAACGATAAAAACAATTTCCCAATTAAAAATGTCCCTTGAGCAGGTACATATGAGACTGGAATCCACTATTGATATTGGAGATGCCCTTACTGCACTCAAACCGGCAGTTGGAACATTATCAAAAGTAAAAACTGGATTATCTGGACTTATGCCAAATGTCGACGTAGAATTGGGAGAAATTAATGATGTCTTTAGTGATATCATGGTAAATGCTAATAGTACTTCTGATATTGGCTTCGCACTAAATCCGTCAGGTGGAGATGCAACAAATATTCTTGCAGAAGCAAGCATTGTAGCGGAGCAAAGGGTCACCGACAACTTCCCAGATGCGCCCATGGGGACATACAATCGAAGTGCTAGATCCTCACTAGGAGAACACACAGAATAATCACTAGACAGATATCCGGTAATTGAAAGTAATTGATTTGTATATGTCAAATAGAAAAACGCAATGACTATAACCAAAAGAAGAGTCCCCGGTAAAGGGTCAATAGTAATCTCAACTTTTCAATCCAGACAAACTGCAAATCGGATAGCAAAAGCTATGATTTCTAAGAAACTTTGCGCCTGCGTAAATATTATGAAAATAAAATCTTTTTACTATTGGAAAAACAAGATCCAACATGATGATGAGTATCTCTGTTTTTTTAAAACTGTTTCTTCTGCTAAATTAAGTAAGGAGATAAAGAAAATCCATCCGTACGATGTACCAGAAATTGTGGAATTGCGGTTGGATAGCGCCAATAAAGATTACCTGGGATGGTTAACTAAATCTGTATCTTAAAGATCTGGCTGACTGAATTACCTTATTGCGTAGCGTAGAAGGCCAACAATGCCTCCTAAAGAAGAAACTCGAAGTCCTATGTCAGTAGAAGCGTCAACTCCATATATCCTTCCTCCAATCGTCTCTGTTATATTCAATAAATCAATGAATTCATGCTCATTGATCTTTTCTAAGATAGCGTTAGAATAGATTAGACTTTCTATCGACTTGTTAACCACAGCAGATTTAACCTCGTTTACGCCAATGGCATACTTTGGATCACCTTTGTGAATGAGATAAAAAAGATTATCCAGTAAGGACGAGACAATTCCGATTTTACTGCTCTTCAATAATTCTTTTAGTGATTCGGAACGAAGAGATACAAAAATACCATCTTCGCCTGCTACATCTACTCCTTCTAAAATGGAAATTTTGTCATTAATTTCCTTGGCAAGGTAATTAAAAAATCTCCTCTTGGTTTCTCCAGGCCCAAATAATACTATCATTTGCTCTTGTGAGTGTAGGTTAGTAACACTCTTAATCCCTCTCAGAATTTCATCAAAAAAAGTATCTATATTTGCGTTTACGGTCTTAGAACCCTGAAACCTTTTTCCACTTTGACCGGAATAAATATTGGGTAGGATCTTTACATGAGTCCCGGTTACCAATCCTATTGCCGCTTCTTGGATATCAATTGAAATCAGTACATAGATAGTGTTACTGCCAGAATTTCCTATTATGTCAGTTTGAATTTTTTTCCACTGCTTCTTTTCTAATATAATCATATCGTCAACTTTGATCGATATAGAATGATGAACTCCCTTGGGAACTAATTGATTATCGCTATTTAGTATCGTTCCTCCTATTCTTATTCTGTCTACGGTTCCGTCAAACTTTATGTCATCAATTCTTAGTAGTATTCTTATTTTTACTCGCTCACCCTTATCGGGTCTGGAAAATTCAGACTTGTGTTTTATAGATCTAGTTGTATCTGTGATTATGTTGTCATCAAGCTCAATTATCCTTCTTAAGGAAAAAAGGTCATCCAGATCTTCTGGAATAATTGCCTTGGATTTATCAGAATGCTTAGAATCACGAACAATCATCTGTATTATCTTTCACATTGTCTTATTGTTATCTTGCGAGTTACGTTCAGAATTTAATTTTGAGCTGTTGTCATTTTGACCTTGTTGTTTTGAAGATTCAAGGTAACTATTTACCCATTCTTGAGTTATTACCCCAGATTCAACCAAATTTACTAAGGCGTTGGGTGATGCTTCCCCTGTTACTTTTCCATTTTTCCTTCGTGTTTGTCTCCATTTAAGTTGAGTGTTTCCGGTCTTTGAGGAATAGATTATGCCCAGCACTTCCTTGGCATTTACAAATGTCATTTCACGAATTTTTTTTAGGGTCACCTTATCAGCCGCCTC
>DAIRDV010000012.1:0-11154 GCA_036795955.1 Nitrososphaeraceae archaeon
ATTTGTGGAAAGATTTTCTTGATGTCCAAGAATCTCTTCCTTAATGTAACTACACTTACGTTTCCAGCCAACGATATTCTAGATTGACTTGTCTTCTCGCCTTTCTCTAAACATGCGCCGTAAAGCACTGCAACAGCGATTGCGCATGGATCCTTTCCAAAGGAAATAGGATCATCTTTAATCTTTGACATCATTTGTATCGCGAGTCTTAATGTCTTTTCGCTTATGTTTGCATTGTTGGCAATCCTAGCTAAGTGTGATGTTGAATCAATTGAGGGTAGTCGAACCTTAAGTTTTCTTACTAGTAACCGATAACACTTGCCTGCGAAAATCTTATCTGCATCAGATATTTCAGCTATTTCTTCAATAGTTCGTGGGACATTCATCTCTCTGCAAGACGCGTATACGCATGCCACCACAAAGCCCTTTATCGATCTTCCTTTTATCAAGTTCTGATCCAAGATCTTCCGGTAATAATATGCGGACTTTTCGACTATCGTGTCACTTAATGAAAGTTTATCCTTAATCCTAATAAGGACGGCAAAAGCGTTCTTTAGATTTCTATGGTAGCTTCTATTATTGTTTGAGATTTTGTTCCAACGCCTCATACGTTGAATAGCTGAGCGCTGTTCAACTCTTATTGCAACTCCATCTGCGTCTACGTTTGAATAGGAAATTAGCGTAGAAAGATTCTTGTCATGATGAGCTAATGATGAGGGTGTACCTAAATTCATGCTGCTAACGTTTGTATTCATATCTAGCAATGGATCAACGAATTCCCTTTCGACTGAAAGAACAATTCCACAACCGCTGCAAATCTTCTCCCCTGTCCCGTGATCAAAAACTACTGTTTCTCCAAGACAGTTCTTGCATTCTTCATTATGTTCTTCCTGTACTGTACTTGTCGCTTTACCATTTGCAAAATTCATAGATCGAACTCGGTTTCATTTACTATTAAAAAGTAAGTGTACAAGTGCATAGTACTATAGCCTTGTATTGCGGTATAACACATATGGTTGCAGGACAACACATTTATTTTTGAGATAACTATGTAAAATGTGCCTACATCAACTACGAGGTCATTCCGTGTCGATACAGAGCTAGCAAAAGTATTAGATGAAGAATCTGAAAGGATGGGAGTTTCAGTAAATGCCCTTGTAAATATGATTCTTAAGCGATACTCAGAATTTACCCGATTTCTATCTAAAATTGATCTGGTTGTTATAAATAGAGAATTGCTAAAATCGCTATTTGACTCCTATCCAGAAGAAGATATTTACACTCTGGGAGTTTCAATGGGGGAAATCATTCCACGAGATACAATTCTTTTCTGGAAGAAAACCTTAACTTTTGAATCTATAATAGAGTACATTGAGAAAATAATTTGTCGTTATGGGTATTTAGGCACTTATGATGAAACGAATCAAAATGAAAAGAAAATTATAGTTATAAGACATAGACTTGGACGAAAGGGATCTCAATTTCTACATGGTTATTTGAAATCCACGCTAAAAAGTACACTAAATTTGGATAGCTCATTTGAACTCACAGAATCGTCAGTAAAATTGCAGATAAATAATTAATCGAGTTTCGCCTACAAGTATACAAAATTGAAATTCTCATGTGATACCAGGACAAATCTGGATTCACGCCGGAAATTGATCGAATAATATTATAATCCCCTTGTGAATTTTTAGTTGTGAAAATTAAGAATCACGAGATCAATCCAGCATTATTGGTCATCGATATGCAAAACGGATTTGTGAGCAAGGGAGGTTCATATGATTTAATGGGGTTAAATGTTTCCAAGTATAGTGACGTAGTCCCCTCCCTTAAACGACTTATTGCTTTTTGCCGAAAAGTCAAGATACCTATCTTTTATTCACAGGCAGTTAGAGAGGAATCCGGCATTGATCTATTGACCAGATCCCATAAAATATTACCGAAATCAAGGGCTGAACGGATAAAAAGAAGACCAATTTGCATCAGAGGAAGTTGGGATGCAGAAATTGTGCAAGAATTAAAACCCAATTTTGATGATCATGTGGTTATAAAGAGGAGAGATTCGGTATTTCAGGATACAGAAGTAGAAGTCTGGCTAAGAAGTTTAGGAATTGATTCAATAATTTTTGCCGGGATAGATACATCAATTTGCGTGGAATCCTCTTTAAGAGATGCATTCAATCATGGATACGATATAGTGCTAATTTCTGATGCAACTGCGTCTAATAATCTAAATCACTATAATTCCACACTCGACAATATTCGCAATTACTATGGAATAGTCATGAACCTGGATGAGTTTATGAACATTTCCGCCAAGATACCAGCTAAGTGAATAATAGTGGCAAAAAGCAATCCGCAGATTAATGGCGTATCGTCTACAGGATGATATTTGTCAACTGGGATAGATTGGTGCTATTACCTCAACCCTCCCAGTTGATTGTGTTTAGAGGCTTCGGGGAACTTCTGCACTAATACTTAAAACCTTAATGGGTTGAAGCTCCATTAAGTACGTTAGATCTGTAAGTCATTTTTGCAATTAGCTTGTATTGCAAAGCAGTTCATTAACTACATATTCCATTTTACCGATGAATGCCGATGGGCGTATTTGAGTAGATTAAGACAATCCATACGTGGGGATAGCAGCACCATTTATCACTTTAGATTCTGAAGAACAAAGAAACATTACAACATTGGCTAGATCTTCAGGAGATAGCCACTTACTAAAATCAGCATTTGGCATTGCTCTTCTGTTAGATTCAGTGTCAATTGTTGTCGGCAGGATGCAGTTGATATTAATCTTATCTTCTCTAAACTCTTGAGAGATTGAATCTACAAATCTAATTAGTGCTGCCTTTGATGCAGCATATGCAGAATCATAGCCATCTGATTTTAATCCAGTCCTAGAAGATACATGAATAATTTTTCCACCTTTTGCAGATTTCATGATTGGAATGACATGTTTGGATATTAAATATGCAGACTTTAAGTTCAGATTCATCATTGATTCCCAATCATCTTCTTTTAGTTCAGTGATATTCTTACCACCCAAGTACCCGCCTACTGTGTTAACTAATACGTCTATTCTTGAAAAGTTTGAGATAAGTTTTGGTACCATTTTAAGTATCTCTTTTTCATTCGAAATGTCTAATTTGATTATTTCTACCTGAGGATTGACACTTTTTAATTTGTCCGCTTCAGTTTGATTGCGATAAGAAGCAATAGTTCTGGCGCCAGATTCTAGAAATCTTTTGACTAATGTTCTTCCAAAGGCTCCTGTTCCTCCAGTGATCAATACAACCTTATTTGAAAAATTGTAAGTAACACTCATAGATTTTTAAATAATCTGTCAAATATTAGTTTATTGTATCGCGGAACTTATCTGTTGTAGTTAACTTTAACGTAAATTTAATCTGTGATTTGGTCATTAACGGCAGCTTTAACCTCAAGTTTCATCTCGGGATACAGATCATCTATTATCAAAGCCGATTTCCCCATATCCTTTGGAATTCCAGATGAGGTTGAATTACCAAGTATTGTGAATTCATATTTTATAGTTTTTTTATCGTTATCGTACACAGGATTAAATAACTCAATTTCAAAAATATCTTGATCATTATTTGGAGTTAGGAGAACTAAAGCAGCGTTAGGTGGATCTAATAGAAAACTGTCACTTCCCTTCGTCCAATTGTCTACAAAATCTTGAATACTTTGAGTGGTAACCAATCTATATGGTCTATCTGAAAACAAAGTAACTTTATCAGCTAAATCATTAAGTTGCATGGAATAATTTGTAGAATTGATGGGCGATATTGAACCGGATTGTCCATATTGAATTGCAAGTAATGATGGTTCCTTAGCAATTATTTCTGGTTCTTTGTTTTCTTGTGCATGAACGGAAATTAACATAATTGTTGATATACTAAGGATTGATATGATTGACAGTATCGTAATTGTTGTTTTTTCAATTCTCATTTACTCACAAACTCGTAAGGAAGGATATATAACTTTAAAAGCATTTTGAACTATTTCAGAATCATACAATGACTCACCTATAACGCTACGCAAAAACCACGAGATTGTCAGAAATTTAAGTACTATTCATGTCAAGGTTTTACTTTTGGTTGTCGCCTATAGAATTTTCATATATTTAACCAACGGATGTTAAATCATATTACGTAAATCCTGCTTTGAGAATTCCGAAAATAGGAGCAATGAACACCATACAATCCAGTTCAGTATGAATTCAGTCGACGTCTACATGTTTGCTGGTTTTAAGATATAACTATCGACATTCGCTCAAAATTATCCTATCTTAAAAGAAATGGAATTCCAATTCACCGCTATTCAACGGTTCAATTCAAACAACTTAATTTTCGCATTGTGAATTTACACATCCTGCATGATATTCAGTTGATGGATTTTGAATTGATTTTTTACCATTATTCTTTTCGCAATCTGGATCTTTGTGGTCAGCTAGAGATTTTTGATCTTTATCACTAGTCAAGTATCACTCTCGTCATGTTACCAATTTATAATAATTCAATCTGGTAACGCTTTTCGTAAATGGCTTATTGATAATCCTGTCGGAATAAAAGCAACTATATAAAATTTTAAAACTAACATCCATTGGATTTTAACTTTTGAAATTTATACCATTACATATTTCAGCAGAAGCAAATATCACACCACAATCAAATCGTAAATTGACAACCCTCTTTTTGATCTTATTTTGATACACAACTTTCAATCGAAATGACAGCTGCGACAATGGATATAGTAAATCAAGACTATCAATATATTTTGCCTGACGCATGGTAAAAAGTGATATGGGACAAAAAATAGCTGCTAGTTAATAACCAGAAATGTCAATATCTAAAAAATCTTTTATTAGTCAATAATCATGATTTAATCATGTTATCACATAGCAAATACGATTGGACAAATTATGCTAATGTTAGGGAAATCAAGGATGATGAGACACGTGATAAAAATGGAGATCTTTGTGAAAAAATAGTACAAAGTTTAGCAGATGAATTTACAGAAAGAAATCAGATTCTCTATCAAAGGTTGGCCCATGTTTAATTATCGTCAGGCTTTCAAATTGTGGAAATCATTAGGCATCTAACATGGAAAATCTAACAAAGAACGATCTGATTAACTTGCATAGGCAAATCGAATCTAGGTTCAATGTAACGCCAGGTGTAAAAGATGAAGACCTGATAGAAGCTGTAGTTTGTAGACCGGACCATGTGGTTAATGGAAGACAATATTTTCCAGATATATACTCTAAGGCTGCATCGATATTAGATACTATGAGATGGCATCCGTTTGTGGATGGGAATAAAAGGACTCTTCTGTTAGCAACGCAATCTTATCTAAAATTAAACGGATATTTCTCAATATTCCCACTTAGAACTTTAAGATACATTATAGGAATTGCAAATAGACTGGGTGAAAAACAGAACGTTACCGATAGCTTTATTATTGAAATTTCCAATTGGCTAAAAAAGTATGTTGCTAAAGAAGATAACCGTACACAGATAGTTAACGTCATGAATAAATTTTATTCAGATTTCAAATATATCGATGAAGTAAGATCGCACAACCCAAGGACGGCAAGACAAATGTTAGAATATTGGTTAGCAGTAGATGTTTATCCTGAGTACGAAAACGAGATACAAGGAATAATGAACTTGATAAGTGAAATGAATACTGAAAAAATAGTATATAGAGTCAATCACTCAACTAATGTTCTTACATAGGTTTTAGAAATTAGTTATATTGAAATCTAACTATCCTTTCTACATTATTTTTTCGTATATGTATCCATACAGTTAATGGACTGGGTGGGATTTGAACCCACGACCTTTTGCTTGCGAAGCAAACATTCGTACCCCTGAACTACCAGCCCTTAAAAATGGTGGTCTCTATCCCTGATATAAAATGTCACAATCCTCTTCAGTAAATTCGTTGCTTGAATATAACACGACGCGTGAGATTTTGAAGTTTAACAATTATTTTTTATAGCCAACCAATAGTATTGAGAATATGGTTGAAAAAGTTAAGAAAATACAGGACATGACTGATGAGGATTGGAAAAGTCAATTGTCGCCTGAGCAATACGAGGTATGTCGAAATAAAGCAACTGAGATACCTTTTTCAGGTAAGTATTATTATTCTAAAGAGAAAGGAATTTACCAGTGCGTTTGTTGTGGAAATGAGTTGTTCAAATCCGATTCAAAATTCGAATCAGGCACAGGTTGGCCAAGTTTTTGTGCGCCCATCGACCAAGGTAACATAGAATATCATTCAGACAATAGTTATGGAATGACAAGAGTCGAAATAACATGTAGAAAATGTGGTGCGCATCTTGGACATGTTTTCGATGACGGCCCGCTTCCAACCAATAAACGATATTGTATAAATTCAGTTTCACTAGATCTTGTAAAAGACAGTGATGAAAATAGCAAATAAAAATTTGAAGATCTACCTCTGATCATTTCATACAATTATTGTTGAAGAGTCTTCATTGTTTCTTTGTATAATGCTATTGCTTCCTCCCCATAAGCCTGCAGACCATATTGAATTCCATCCTCACAGGTTACTTCTACAAAGTAATGCTCCACGCCATTATCCAAAATCCTCAACCTTTCTGGATGTCGCGTTATTTTTCCATTTTCCCTGCTACATAATGCAAGCAAACGTTTCGATGCATCCATATTACTTCAATGAAATTGGATGAAACTTATCTCAGAGCGTTCTTTGTGTGAATATCGAACGAAGGTTTCAAGTATATCGTCTTCTTAGCTCTTTTTCTCACACTGCCAAGTCTTGATATCAAATGTAGAGATCCCAGTGTCACTGAAAATCCAACAACATACCATCCCATCATTTCAATTATTCCTATGTATTCCATGCATTATGGTGAGAACATTTGATATTAAAGAGCCGCTAAGCTACAATTATGATAAATCCAATACTAATATAATATATCATGATTTGATCAGGAAGAAGTACCTTGTGTCAATTCCCTGTTGAATCAATGCATAAATGTCGCTATCATTCGTCTATCTAATAACCTCCAAGCTCCTTCTTGAATATAAATTAGAAAAAAGAAACAGGATAAGCCTAAACTAGTTCATGGTAAAGAGACCCCGCAGGCCTTAAGTTGATCAATTACATAATTCACCTCATTTGTATCGACCCGACTGAACGGTGATTTTGAATCGTTTGCGATAAGTAAGTTAATTAATTGGGAAATCATATCTGCGTCATAAAAAGTTACAGTTTCAGCGAGTAACTCGGCTATCTTATTCGTGTCAAGACTCCTATCAATCTTACCAGCCAAAATTAAAGTGGCAAATTTCTGTATTGATTCGTAGATTCCTATATTGTATGCAATAAATGCAATCTTTTCAGGTTTCTCATTTAAAGGATCCATAGTTAAAATATAATTTATAACATTTATGTATGTTTACCATCAAATAAATGACCGAAATTATCGTTATCAATTGTACTTTATTACATATGACCTGACATAGATTAGCAAATCATACATAGTTTATAGAGAGTCGATTACACTTGAATAATTATCCATAGCGCTGTCAATGTATTTATTGACTTTGTTCATCACTTCACTCACTAAGTTTCTGTTAGACAAGTCATAGTAATTCACTCTTTTACCAGCCAGTTGCATTTTGTAAGATACATCATTGTTACCATTATAGGTTCTTTGCTTATTTTTTATGTAAATGATATCATCTACCAACAGTTTTTTCATATACCACGATATGGTAGATGCTGATTTCTTGGTGTGATTTACTATTTCTGATTGGGATACCGGACCACTTTCATAGAGGAGTTTCATGATGTCATACGACGTTTGATTTCTCAAAATTCCCAAAAGTACCATAAGTTCATTTGAAATATTTCTTGGAAAGAATCTCGTAATTCTAGATTTCCTGTCCACATTCAAAAGCTCGCTCTTTTCCAACTTGTGGATATGATATGATAGAACTCCATTTGATGAGTTAACTAATCTTAGTAATTCCCTATATCTTATTCCTGGATTTTCACCAATGGATATCAGTAACTTTTTCTGTAGCTCTGGCAATGTATCAAAAAAACCTGTTGCTGAAGAATTAATATAAATAGATTCCATCTTGTTGCTCAATTTGCTGGCTTAAGTAATCCCAATCCAAATAATGTTAGCATTATGAGTAGTACTATATGTGGTAACTCAATATTTACCCACGGTAAAATTACGTTGTCAATGTTACCTGTAGATGAGAGTAACATCATTCCCTCTACAATTGCAAGGGTTACAAATCCCAATGCCACAAAGAACATTCTAATGTTGCTGTTTTTCAGATAAGCGAAAACAGAGACCAACCCAAGAAAAATCGAAATATTCAAACTAGCAATATGTACAATAATGTGATAAATCATCGATTGATGTGCAATATGAGGAATTGTTAGTGGTATAATGAGTGAACAAACCATAATTGTTGTAATCGCAAAAACTTTGTGCTTATTATCCAATAGATTGTTTCTTCTCTGCGATTGCACATTTACAATATCACGTTTGCTAAATTTAAATTAATTGGTACAGTACAGCACTAACGATTTCTCCGGTTTTTACCTAAATTTCCACATGCATAATATCCCAAATAGGATTTTGAACCATTATCTTATCTATCGGATATTTTGGAAATATTTGATTTAAGTTGTATTGTGTTTTTAGCAAACATAAAAGCACTAAAAATAATTCCAATAAGAATAGCAGGAGCTACAAAATTTTGGTAGTTGATTCCAAACCCGGCACGTGATGATTCTGCTGCCGGAGTAGAAGAATTATTTGATTCTGGCGCCTGTTTCTGAGCCAATGGTCCTGAACTTGGTTCTATCATTCCAAGACCATTTCCTCTTTGTTCAGCAAACCAAATGTTCCCGTTGGAATCAGACGAAAGCCATTGAATAAAAGGTGAAGAATTATTGACTGCTATTTCTCTGACCTTTGATTTTTGAGTGTCTATTACGGCAATTTTATTTATTGTATGTTCTGCCACCCACAAGTTTCCATAGTTGTCAAAAGCCATTCCAAATGGTAGACCTTCTTCATTTAATACTGGAAGGTCAGTAAACGTCCTAGACAAGGGATCAAAAACTGTTACTCTGTGGCCATCATGCTGTGAAACATAAATCTCCCCAGTAGATTTATCAATCATCAATGCAGTAGGACTCAACAACGTTCTGTTGCCACTCGGAGAATATTCGGTTATTGTAAAGTTATTGGTCGGATCTATTTTCCCTAATTTTCCTGCCTCATCTGTAAACCAAATCAAATTGCTAACGGGATCTGCCATAATTGCAAATGGACGTGCGTCGTTGTCCTTTAGATGTAAAGTTAAAGTAACGTTCCCAACTTTAGGGTCAAATCGCATTACTTCACTGGACAAGGGCGATGTGAACCAAATGTTATCATTTGAATCTATTGTGATACCTGATGGAGTTACATATCCGGGAAATGGAAATATTCTGCTAATATTCTTTGATGGATCGTAACTACCAATAATCTTTGTAAGAGGATCTAAATACCACAAATTGTTTTTTGAGTCCAAAGTCAAAAGGGTTACAATATTTGTGCCAGTAATGTTGTGTTCAACATAATTTTTCCCGTTGATATCATATGCAAATATACGTCCGCTACCGATAGTGGTATCTCCGAACCATACATAATTTCTGCTCTTATCATAAACCGGGTATAATGGTTGGATTTTAGTGTTTGATATAGGAAATTCTGTAACATTGAAACTCTGTTGATCAAGATTTGGTTTTACTTTCAAATTATCAAACGATGCCACTATAGCAGACGTATTTTCCTTTATTGGAGCAGCTTGGACCTCAAGATTCCATGTCCCGGGAATGCCAAAAGAGGCATTAACAGAGAACTTACCTGGGGATTGTTTTTCTAAATTAGCCGTAATAGGACCGATTGATTTTTCAATTTGGCTATATTTTATTTCAACTGACTGTACGTCTATTGGTTGTCCATTTCTATCGGAAAATGATACTAGGAAATTATTATTGCCAACTTCAAAAGGTGTAATTGACATATCAACTTTGGTGTCATTATCGAGAAGTCTGGAATTCAAGTAATTTTCGTTTTGGGCCGTGGTATTATTTGAGGTTGATTGGAATTGATTCTGAGCTTCACTTGCTGGAACACCAGTATTTACAAGTAAACCAACGCTAATAAGCAAGGCTACTCCAAAAATTGATTCAATCAATAAAGCCCTGTTAAATTTAGTGACTATTGATCTTGCTTTTCCTTCGTTTTCTGATTGCTCCTCTAAATTGGAGTTACTGGATTTATTGCCAATAGTTTGTTGAACCTTTAGCAAACTTGTGACTTTTTTATAGATAAAAAAACTACTATACCCGCCCGACACAACCATCAGTCCAGCGAATAAAAGTTTTAGAATCAAAAAGGTACCATACAACGAAGAAATAACTAGACTTAAATTGTCTTCAAGAATATAGAGTAAAAAGGGACCTGTTATAATAATAACACCTAGTAATGTTACTATCAAAGCAGAATATCTAGGAATCCACAAAGACAGTGTTGCTAATTTGTAATACCAATCCATGTTTGATTGTTTTATAACAGGAATCAAAATAAATGCAAGATAAAAAGTACCTCCAATCCATATGGACGCAGTCAAATTATGGACAAAATCCATAATTATTGGAGTGAACTGTTTATTGGATGCACCATGTCCAATTAGGCTCGTCGTAATTAATAGAAATATTCCAATTATCAGAAATCCGATATTTTCTGATTTAGAAAATGTATGATTCCCTTTTTTTCTAAAGCGCCCAAACTCAAATAATGATAGTCCAAGAATAATAAATGATATTACCGAACGTTCTATCAGTACGGTCCCAAATCGGGTTCCAAGCACATCTATTATACTTCCGTTGATTGCAATTGATTGAAAATACAGTATAGCAAAATTCGAAGACACCAATATGATTGAAGCTATTACGTAGTAAATAACGAGACTCTTGTTAGCTTTGTTCCTAATTTGAGATGTCAATTCTGACAGCGAGGTAATTCTTGACAATGGTGCCCACATCCAAAGAGTA
>DAIRDV010000013.1:0-10676 GCA_036795955.1 Nitrososphaeraceae archaeon
TATCAGAGGCATTTTGTGATAACTGACCGTAGACTGTGATGTTAGAGTATGTATTTGCCAAAATGCAAATCGCAAACAAGGCTAACAGAGAGATAATTGCATTTGTAAGATTACACTTCCTTTGTATTTTCATGTAGTACTGAACGATTCTCTATATTATATGAATTTCGAAACAATATGAAATTACCTTAAGAATGTGGAAAACTCTAAATCGGCTGAAATATCCAATAATTCAGAATTATTCCCAAATCTTTTCTCCAAAAGTTATTTTTTTATTAAGTAAGAAATTGCCTACTGATGCTATACACACTGCTAAAATTAATGATGTGGCATATTGCATATGCGAATATTCTACAAAAACAAATACTAGCGATAGCTGGATTATTAGACCCTGAGTGCATAGTGCAAAAAATGAAAGGTACTGTCTCAAGACACGTCTGGAAGAAAAGTCTCTATCTTCAAAAGTCCAGACCTTGTTTAGTAGAAAATTTGAGCTAATCGAAAGTACAATACCGAATACAGTAGCCTGAATATACCAAAGATTTGAAACGACATTTGAAAGAAGAAAAGATATAAGATAATTGAGAGCAAGTCCGCTTGCACCTACCGTAAAGAATCTTGCAGTCTTTGATAAGAATGGTATTGACTTGTGCTTCTCTTGTTCTTTAATTACCCGGTAATTGTCATATCTCGCTCTTGAATTCTTACTATGACGGTATAGACTCCACACGGCACGTAAGTAATTCATCACTTGATTGAACTCTAATTTCTTTACTCTGTAAACAAACTTTTGCTGAAATGGTATTTCTCTGACAATGATGCCTTCAAAATTCGTGCTTTTGGATTTAACAAGTATCTCAAGTAATATCTGATTGCTCCTACCATCTATCTCTATATTCTTAACTACTTGTCGAGGGAGAGCAAAACAACCTGATAAAGGATCTTTTACTTCAGTAATATTCAAACCATGTCTTACAATGGTTCTTGCTGCCTTGCTAATCAATCGGCGTATAAACGGCAATTTTTGCATCGAAGCGCCCTTTGTATAACGAGATGCCACTATTATGGAATTGGGGTTCTTTGTAATTTCGTTAATCATTTCTATGCTAATTTTTTTAGGATAGGGAAAATCTGCATCAATAACAAGTATAAACTGCCCACTTGATGATTCTATCCCCTTTAAAATAGCTGAAATGAAGCCGCCGTCTACCTTGAGAATATTAACATGATCAAATTTGCTATTCGTGTTTGAACTCATAAACTCTGTGTTCAAATTTGATTTTGATGCAGACGTATTTTGAATGTCACTAGAGTTGTATTGGACCACTATTATTTCGGCTGAAATGCCCTTAGGTATGATATCCCTAATTTCACTGGGGGATTGGTATGTGGGTGTATCATACTGAGTTGGCAAAATTATAGAAAGTGTACTTGAACCCAGAATATGATTACGCTCTAATACCTCATTATCTTGCAAATTTAACATAGAATTTAGTACTATCAATGTTAGATATCTTATTAAGATTTTCATGAATAAAATATTGAAATAACAATCAATTATGGTCAATTTAGAATCTTCTTGTCTAGAATGGTGCCGGACACCCTTTAAACGAGTAAATTTTCCTACAAATCTAATTCAGTGTTCAAAAACCGAAAGGGGTATATCGAATATATGATTCAAACCAAAATTGCAAGAGAATTAAATCTTTATTTCTTTTTGTGTTAACATCTTTAAGAATGGATTCTTTAGAACGACTTGCTTTTGATCTTAAAGCTCAAATATCCGGTTTAGGTCGTATTACTGTCAAAAGAGAATCTGAAAATGTTGTATATATTGGATCTGGCGATTCATATGTTGCCGGTTTAATTGCAGAATATTTTTCTGGTCATAAATGTAAATGTTATAGCCCATCGGATCTGATGTTTTCTAAAATTATACCAGACGGGACTTATTATTTTGTTTCAGTCAGTGGTAAAACTAAAGCGAATATCGAAATTGCAAAAAGAGCTACCAAAGCTGGTGCAAAAACCGTAGCCATTACTCTAGGTCCATTTAGTGAACTTGCCCAGGTTTGTAATGAAACTATTCTCCTTCAAACTACCTCCTCAGATACCAGTACAAGTTACAGTACCTTTACTGCGAATGTTGTCACTTGTTTGAAACTTACGGGAGTAACAATTCCACGACAATTTGAGACATGGCATAGGAATGGCATGAAGCTAGCATCGGATTTAGGATCTATTAAACTTCCTCAATCCGTATTACATATACTTGGTAATAATATGCTTTATCCAATCGCTATCTATGCTTCTCTCAAGATGGCTGAATTCTTTGGTGTCACTGCCACTGCAAATAAATTAGAAGAATTTTGCCATTCTCCGATATTTGGAGTTAAACCAACCCACAGTATTTGGATTTTTGGTCATAACGAGGAGTTTATCAGTAAAAAAATAGATAATCTGAGCGGCCAGTTGAACTATTTTGAGTTTAAAAATCCTAACATTCTTTCCCAACTATTTCAATCAATATTTTTCTTACAGAGCTTCATGCTACTGCTATCCAAGAAATATAATCTCAAGGAACTAAAGTACAGGCATATGAAAAAAGTATTGAAAATATCATCGGATATTATCTATAATAGAACATACAAAGTCTAAGTTTTCGAAAAATTTTAGGTTAATTCCACCAATACAATCATGTAATTGTAATGGTGGCAATTATATGAATTCTTCAATGTTAATTAAAATAAAAAAATAAGGTTTGTGGTTCTCAGTCGAGCTGTATGGCTTTGTTCCTTATTGAGGATTGCATCCGCCACTTGGCTGACTAACGAAGCAGTTGTTCTTGATTAGTTCGTTTCCATTGATGTTCAGTGGCAAGCCGTCAGCATTGTTTATGTCGACATCATTCTTTAGTACGTTGTTATACAGTATTGTATTCTTTGTACTTTGTGCATCTAGGAATATTCCATTTCTGCTTCCACCAATTGAATTGGCATCTACTTGTGATTTGTCAGTATTGACTAAGGTCACTCCAGCAAGATCGTTACCTGTCATCATATTGGCATGTACCTGAGCTCCTACGGATGAGTGAGACGCTACGCCGATTGTATTGGGTCCAATAAAGTTCTGTTCTACAGTACTTCCTATCGAACCTGTCATGAAGACAGCTATCTTGTTTCCGTCAAAGGTGACTCTGTGGATATTGGTATTTTCAGAACCAGTTATCAAAACTCCTGCTTGAAAATTACGAATAGCGCCAGAACCCTGTATAACTACATTATTTGAATGAGGCACTGCTATTCCTACTTTGGAACTGTTGTCACCTGGTCCACTGATTGAGTATCCATTCAAATTAATAGTTGTGTTTTCGCCACCAACAATTAATCCGTCGCCGTCGCAGACAAGATTTGCGGTTAATGTGATGTTGCCATGAACTACTTGACCGCATGCTGGACTTGATAATGGTAAGCCTTGTGCTAGTGCTACTTGCATTGAACTTTGTATATTTATTCCACTGATAGTCGCTAGTGCTACCAATATTGTTGCTAATATGTATGACATTGTTTGTTGCATCCATAATAGGGCTACATAATTAACTATTTAAGTCGAACTCATCTTTCTTTTGTAACTAAGTTGCAGTATAAGTAGTTCTTCTACTAGTTGCAAAAAATATTAAATTCTTTCATAATACATTACTTTTCACCTTGCTCTCAAACATTTGTTTATTCCCAAACTCTAAAAATCATAGTTTGAATCATGAGAGAGGATGTAGAATGTGTATTGTCATAATTCGTCAACGAGTCGTAATCTGAGATTGTAACTGATAACAAAAGGCATTGATCATCAACAAGAAATATATTCAATTTTTATCTCAAACATACCGTGAAACTGGCTATCGTAGGTGCAGGCGTTGCAGGATCCTATCTAGGTAACCGTCTGCAGGGCGATGGACACCATGTGGAAATCTTTGAAGCTTCAAAAAAGGAATCGCATTGGCCAGTATGCGCGTGGGGCGCATCAAAGAATATGCTCGAAATATTTTCAAGGAATGCCGGATTAACGTTTGAGGATTATGTTCTGCATCGCGGAAAAAAGTTGAGAATGGATCTTCCTGATGATAAGGTTGAATACTTGGAGCTTAAAGGTTTGGTTACCTATGATAAATATGGTTGGGAGCATGACCTTTGCCGAGGATTAAAGGTAAACTATGACATTCATTGTACCACAGAATCGGAATTTCTTTCGCAATTCGACTATGTCATAGATTGTACTGGGCTGCATAGATCCCTTCTTCCTAAATCCTCTCAAGATTTCATTATACCTTCGTACGAATACCTTGTAGACAATGTACATGGAGCAGAGGAATTTTATGTTATAGGATATAAAGGGGCTAGAGGTTATTTCTGGTTTTTTCCACTTGGTAATGGGAGAGCGTACATAGGAGCTGGCGACATTGATAGAAAGTATTTCGGTATATCGGAATTCTTCAAGAAAAATCCTGATGCAAAGACAATTAAGAAAATAGGTCGACCAATAAGACTTTGTCCTCCCAAGCGCATGCTACCCTTTCACAACGGTAACATAATTGGAGTCGGTGAATCTATAGGGTGTGTATTTCCAATGCTTGGAGAAGGCATCATTCCTTCATTAATTTGCTGTGATATTTTCATGGAAGTCTTGGGTAGAAACTCAAATTTTAACGCGAAACTTTACGAAAAAAAAATTCTCAAGAAATTCGGATATTACGACGATGTTTACAGGATAGTCCGATTAAAAATGGATGGCAAGCTCAATTCTATAAAACATTTGAAATTGCTTTTGAGCATGTACCGGAACATGAAGAGAGATGAAATGAGATTTGGATTTGGTATTGATTTTGACCAAATGAATAGATTATTGAAAGCACTCTAAAATTGTAGTATGCGGTACTATTTCAATTCAGGGCGAATACGAATTTTGATTCGACTTTCTGTATTTAGCTGGTTATTTGCAAATATTCCTACCAAATTAACTCTCTTCTTACAACCTGTAAAGTAGATTGTATTTAATGCAAATAGAAAATTTCTATTTCTCTCAATTCAATTAAATTTACAGTACTATTTACTTGGTCACAATTGAACGGAATGTATTTGTAAAAGAGAAATACTAAGTTCAACTATGCCTTACTCAATTAGTTCAGACTGGTTTAGGAGGCGCTGGCTCGATTTTCGGAATGGACATAGTATTTACCTAGTTTTTGCAATGACTTTTGCCAATTTCATCACAATTCAGTATCAACTTTTAATAGATAGACTCCCTTATTTGGCCGGGCTTTTTGATAGTATTTTGGTTTTTGCGATAATATTCGTTTTAGCGTACGTTCCATTGAGTATCGTGCTAGGATATTGGCACAGGAAAAGTCAATGGAAGGTTGAACAAGATGCCCTATTTAGGGAAAACAAAGTGGGAGCCATAATGTGGATGTATGTGATTGATCTTATTGAAGGGAATGTAAGTGAAGAGGACAAGAAATTGATGAAAGAATCCTTGCTCAAGATCACTAGAGGTGAAACACGATTATATGGAGTCAAGAAATCAGCTGAAAAACAAAAGGTTACTGATAAGAAAGGCAAGTAGTTTGTAGCATCCCAAATCTCTGAAACTACTATTACACTTTTTGTCTTTCCAACTCATGATTGAAATCATTTCACTGAATTGTAATTAGCAAAGATGTTTATGGTCCGTTATTTCAATTACATACGTGGGCAGTTATTATGCTATCGTAACCTGCAGGAATTCTGAAAACGAAATTGAAAACGCTATAATATCGTTATTAAAACAGACTACAAGGCCAAAATATGTTATTGTTGTAGATGATGGCTCAACAGACGGTACGTCCAAAATACTGGAAGAGTTAAAGTCAAAGAACAATAGACTCTATCTAATAACAAATCCTGATTTGGGGTATGATATTGGAAGGGTAGTTAAAAATTGGAATAGTGCAATTAGTCTTGCAAGGAAATTAAATCTGGAAAAAACTGATTATCATATGATAAGTACCGATGACACGCATTATGAGGATTCTTACGCAGAAAAAATAATGAACAAGATGGACGCTGATACCAACATAGCGATATCTTCGGGCAACTACGACACCAATAGTTATGCTACTCCTCACGGAGCAGGTAGGTTTGTCAGAAATTCATTCTTTGAAGAATTTCTCGGGCTCTATCCTGAAAAAATGGGATATGAATCCGTCATCCTACAAATGTCCTTGTATCATGGGTACAAGAATTTTGTCAACAACGATGCCCGTTTTTCACACACGAGACAATTGGGCGCCGATCATCATTTTTATGAGTTTGGTGCTAGCATGAGGACACTGGGATATCATCCCATCTTTGTTTTAGGTAGATTCGCACAATGCTTTCTAACAGGACAACCAATAGGTAGAATGGGCGCAGTACACATGCTGTATTATTATTTATCCTATAAACCAAAACAGGATGGCTATGATAGCATGTATGGTCCAGAAATTAGGAAAGCCATTAGAATGAGACAGAGAGCACGACTTGCCCAAATATTCAGATTGAGGAATACTTGATAGTTAGGAAATATTTGTAGAACCAAGTTCTAGTTTTATTGTTATTTTAGACGGACTAGAGTCATGAGTGTCGTCTTAACGATTCATCGAAAACAAGTGGATATTTATATTTTGATTATGCTATTTCTTGAATAAATGAAAATAGCTTCAATTGTAGGCGCTCGACCCAATTTTGTTAAATTGGGGCCCATTCATAAATCGCTGAAGAGTTCAGGTATCGATCATCTGATAGTTCACACAGGTCAACACTATGATTATGAAATGTCTGATATTTTCTTTTCTGAATTTGAACTTCCCAAACCAGATATTCACTTAGGAGTAGGTTCCGGAAGTTCTTGTTTCCAGTTAGGAGAAATTATTAAACGCTTGGAGAATAAACTGATAGATAAGCAACTTGATCTTGTTCTTGTTTATGGTGACACTAATTCGACCTTGGCTGGAGCTATAGTTGCAAATAAGTGTAATATTAAATTAGGACATATTGAAGCCGGATTGCGAAGTTACGATCCTTCTATGCCAGAAGAACACAACAGAATTTTAACAGATGATTTGAGTGATTATTTATTCGCACCAACTAGAAACGCTGTAAAAAATCTAAAAGCCGAAAGAAAAAGAGGAAAAGTGTACTATACTGGGGATTTGTCAGTCGAAATTATAGGCAAGACTAGAACAATCTCTAAAAACTCAGAAATACTTGACATTTTGAATCTGAAACCAAAATCCTATTTACTGCTCACAATGCATAGAGCCGAAAATACAAATTCAAGAGATTTCTTTATTCAGCTCCTAGAGACATTTGAAGTACTCAAGGACAAAATCATAGTATTTCCTATACATCCCAGAACGAAAAAAATGTTTGAAACGTTTGGCCTTTTAGATAGACTTTTGAATTGTGCCAATGTTAAAACGTTACTACCAGTAGGTTATATTGATTTTATAGCGCTCTTGCAAAACTCCTTAAAAGTAGTTACTGATTCAGGAGGAATTCAAAAAGAAGCATACCTTCTGAAGGTGCCTTGTATCACCATGAGAAAGAACACGGAGTGGATTGAAACCATCAAAGGAAAATGGAATGTCCTTACGGGTGTCGATAGCATGAAAATAATTAAAGCCGTCAGAGGACCATCGCCGATTTCAAATTACTCGAAATCGGTATTCGGTATTGGTAAGACATCACAAGTAATCAATGACCTAATTACAAGAATCGTTTCTAATTAGTATTATTTATTCAACTATCAAGTTCTCTATTGCCATATTATAAGGTAGAGGTGGAGATTAAACGGGTTCTCCTGAGCCACCCTGATTCTTATCTCTCCTCACTGCAGTTGGTTCGTGCTCTGCTATATCTTCTGGATTCATAGGTTCCTTTCCACCACTTTTATTCTCGGAATTGTTCTTTTCAGCATCCGAGCCTAGATATGTATCGGAGTCGGTAACCTTGTCCGCGGTTTTCTTAAATCCTTCTTTAACTTTTTCAAATGTGTCTGTCATGTTATCTAAGATACAATAAATTATTTAACACTTAGAGCAACTTTATCGGTTTTCTGTGATTTTCAATCTATTTACGTTTTTAGTAACTCTGTCTTATTTTATGTTCAAAATGAGATTCTAGACACCATTATGAAGAGGGAGCTATGCCAGAAAAAAGAAAAATTTGGATTATACTTACTGATTGGCACAATTACTACAAACGTTTTTGTCTTGTCCGCCGATGTTTTTTTGCTGGAGTTCCACATTTGAAATTCCACACGTATCACATGTCCCTTGCATTCTGATTAATGCAATCCAATAAAGTATTTATCACTTTTACATAATGTGAATCTTCTTTCGGTGATCAAGGATTGAATAAAAAAATTAATGATACTAAATTAAGGTCCGAATAGATTCCCCAGAATAGATTTCAGCAAAAAGAAAAACAAGTAAGTGTTCATTCGGACCGGTCAAGTCTATCACCATTCACATTCATAACCCGACCGACTTACACCTGAATACTTGAAATCTTAATGACGGCCTTTTTTGGCAATTATAAGCTATCCACGGTTCGTCTGCGAATAAATATTTAGAGGAATTCTGCAAAAGCAGTGCGTCGAGTTTCTCTGTGATATAATTATTATTAAATTACTGGTTGCCCAAATAAAATGAAATGATTTAGAGATAATTTGGCATAATAACCATTGTTAGAACTGATTTCTTCATTGAACCAATTCTACCTGCGAATAAGTATCCATTAAATCAAATATCCCCTTGAACACAAGCTGTATGATGGGGTCACATTACGCTCCTCGTTTTGGAGTATCACTTGGGTTGAGTATATTACGTGAGTCATGGAAGGCTCTAATCCAAAGCAAAATGGATTTTCCTGAGGTCTTTGAAGATTACGAAAAATATCACTCCGCGGTTAACACTGGTAACCTGTCCAGAGCTAGGATAGTGGAAGACTGGATTAAACCCGGTACTACCTTACTGGACGTTGGAGTAGGAGACGGAACAGTTTCGGAATATTTAATAAAAAATAAAGATGTTAAGGTGACTGGACTGGATATTTCGGCAACAGCATGTGAAAAAGCAAGGCAGCTTGGAATAGCAACAGAGATTCGAGATATCACAAACGGTCTGGGACTTTCTGATGATACCTTTTATGATTACATATTGTTGTTAGAGGTAATTGAACATACAGCATATCCACAAAGAATTTTAAATGATGCCATCAATCATGCAACAAAAGGGGTAATTGTGACCATCCCCAACAGTGCGTATATTAAATGGCGTATTCAGATGTTAAGAGGATATGTTCCACGGCAGTCTTTTACACATTTACACTTCTGGTCTATAAAGGATTTTGAGATATTTTGTAAAGAAGCGAATATCAAAATTTTAGAATTTAGGACTTTTCTACCCAACCATCTGATGAAATTCAAAAACCTCTTGGCATGGCAACAATGCTGGTTGTTATCACCTAGGAGAAACAATAATTAGTGATGACAGTGAACTTAATTTATGTAAGATTAACAAGTCTATCAGAAATTAATTTCTTTATTGAATTGATGTGCACATTAATTCCTCAGCCTATATCTTCAGATGCCCAAACTACTGTAAATTTTGGACAGTTGAGAAGCCACGTTTACTGCATCGTATTCTCTCGGTAGGGTACGACGAAATTGTAATTTATAATCCAAAACACTTAGTCCGCAAGCCAGGGATTGTAGCGCTGTGCTACTTAAATTCTCTAAAATAATATCATTAACATATCTGATATCCACATAATTTTTATATCCTCTAATGAAATCAGGAATGGCAGAATACATTATTGGATTCTTGGTCCTATCAATTACATCTATTTTGAGACTAATCTGGTTTTCATTACAAAGGTCCAGGGCACGTTGTATGTTTGTTACTTCCGAATTTATTGTAAACGCATCTTTCAGTTCTCTCTTTGAATCAGTATTTGGACTAAAATGTTCTGTGTCTATAGGGATCGGAATATGGATGCTATCGCTTCTAACTAATGATAACAAATCAGGCGTAGAGACACAAACTGCATCAGCTAATTTCTGAGCTTTTATATGACCGATCTTCTTCCTGTATAACATTTTGAGTTTAATCATTGTATCCGATAGTAATGATCGGTGAGGAAGCTCTCGTCTTTTTAGTCCACGAATATCGGTTCCATGATAATGCAAGATTATCTTCTTTTGTCTGTGGAATTTTTTTCGCAATTCAAACAGTATCTCTATGTAGCCATGCACGTGAATTACATCAGCTGATTCGGCTTCCTGAAGACACGTTTCAGTAAATTTCTCATATGTCACATTAATTAGATAATCTTTGTAAAAATCATAAATTCCATACTTGTCTGTAACATCCCTGTTCCAGATGACCTTGGCGTCATGTCCTTGTTTTCGTTGATATTTTGAATAAATGCATGCAACACCAGCTGCATCAAGTATGTGCAATACCCGCATGTTTATTGAACTAAACTATCGCCTAATAATCTATTACTTATTACTGAACATAACAAATATTCGATCACAAGGATTAATTGATAATTTTACAAAACTCAATTAGATAAATCCTCAATAATTAAACGTAA
>DAIRDV010000014.1:0-10549 GCA_036795955.1 Nitrososphaeraceae archaeon
AGACGACAATGGCGCTGAGAGCAATATTGCTACTGTGGATGTTAATCCCGTCACAAATACAAATGATGAACAGAATATAAAAAATAATGGTAAAAGTGTATCTATAGATTCAACTCATGAAGTTGAGATTACCTTGAAAGCGAAGGATATGAATAAGGATCCATTAAAATTTGAAATACTAACTCCTCCATCTGAAGGACGATTGCTCAATTTTAATCCCAATTCTGGCACTGTCACATATGTCCCAAACGAGAACAATGAAATAGACATAAATTGGCACAATTATGTTAGCGGTCATGACAAAGTTTTGACCAAAAATATAGAAAGTAGCGATACTCCCATAGGTAAAGATAATAGTGACCCGTTTAAATTAAGACAAAAATAATTAGTTGATAACAACTTTCAAAAATTGTTAGTGCATGCACGCAAAACGTTTGCCACGTTTATTACCACTATCCGCTAGAAATAATTATTATAAACCATTGATTCTAATGCATATTGAATTTAATTGTCAAAAATAAAATTTGGTTTAGTTATTCCACAAGGCTGGAGAAATGATCTACCACATGTTTCGAGCGCAGAACAATTTAACTATTCAAGAGATATTGCAATTGCTGCGGAGAAAAATGGGTTTGATTCGGCTTATGTCTATGATCATTTTATCCCCCACTACAAATATCCGGCAAAGGGTAACTTTTTTGAATGTTATACTCTATTATCTGCCCTCTCCACTTTTACAAAGATGATAAAATTAGGGCAGATAGTGACTTGTAATTCTTATAGAAATCCAGCGCTTCTGGCAAAAATGCTATCTACATTAGATGTAATTACCAGAGGACGAGTAGAAATGGGTATCGGAGCAGGTTGGTATGAAAAAGAATACAATGCTTACGGTTATTCCTACCTCTCAAATGTAGTCCGTATATTGCAGTTGGAAGAATCAATTCAAATCATAAAAAAATTATGGACAATGGAAATCGCAAATTTTCGTGGAAAGTATTACTCAATTAATAACGCGATCTGTTCCCCAAAACCCATCCAGAAACCTCACCCAACAATCATGGTAGGAGGATCCGGAGAAAAATATTTGTTAAAGGTTGCTGCCAAATATGCAGACCGATATAACCTTTATTTTGGAACACCTGAAGAGATGAGTAGAAAGATAAATGTCCTAAAAGACTATAATACTAAACATAGAAAAATTGAGTATTCAATAGTACTTCCTTGTATGATAGTCCGGGAAAATGAAGATTTGAAAAAAATTATAAAGAAATTAAAGAAAGGAAAAATGACTGTCGAGCAGTACAAGAAATCAATAGCTGGTGGGTTGACTGTTGGGACGATTGATGATATAGTAGAAGGAATATCCAAATACGTCAATATTGGGGTTAGCCATTTCATATTTCATTTTCTGATTTTAGATCGAAGTGTACTCAAGAAATTTTCCAAGGTCATGAAGATTTCTAGAAAGTTGCAATAATCTGTTACACTTTAAACAGAATATTTAATTTCATGTTCAAATGATCCTTATGCTAATTTGACAGTAATTGCATCTAGAGTTGATTCGGATATTGATGCACTCTTATCACAGTTACAACAATTAATCAGAATTCCTAGCGTCTCTGCAAAAAGACAGCCAACGATTATCAAATGCGCAGAATTGGTTTCTGAAATAATGTCTAGAGCAGGGATCAACACAGAAATCATTATGCCAGAAGATAGTTCGAAACAAATCCCACCTTTAGTATATGGTGAGGTCAAATCCAAAAGTAATCCAAATGGAAAAACGATTTTATTTTATAATCATTACGATGTTCAACCTCCTGAACCGATTGAATTGTGGAATGATGATCCATTTAGTGGTAAAATTGATGGGAATTTTATATTTGGAAGAGGATCATCGGATGATAAAGGTGAATTAATCACAAGAATAAAAGCAATAGAGTATTTTCTCAAAGAATCAGGGGACGTACCTTGCAATGTCAAATTTTTGATCGAGGGCGAAGAAGAGATTGGTAGCTCTCATCTTGAAGAATATTTGGGTAAGAATAAAGAAAAATTTTCATGCGATGCAACAATTTGGGAATTTGGTTATATTGATGAAGATGACGTTCCAATAATAAGTCTTGGAATGAAAGGACTACTTTGTGTAGAACTCCATGCCAAGTGCTCCAATGTCGACCTGCATTCTAGCTTGGCAGTCATAGTTGAAAATCCGGCTTGGAGGCTCGTTCACGCATTAAAGACCATACGCGATGAAAATGGTAGGATTACAATTGACAATTGGAATAAAGATGTGAGGGATTTTTTGCCTGAAGAGCTAAAAAGTATCGAGCAAGACGAATTTGATATTGCAGAATTCAAGAAAGGTTATGAATTGAAGCACATTTTCAATGAGGATAACATGGACGAAATAAAAAAATCTCTTGTAGGAGGAGTTACTTCTAACATAAGTGGCTTGTTTTCAGGTTATATAGGCGAAGGTTCGAAAACTGTTTTGCCAAGTACTGCTATGGCCAAACTCGACTTTAGACTAGTGCCCGAAATGATACCTCAAAAACAATTTGAATTATTGAGGGAACATCTTGACAAGAATGGATTCAGCGACATACAATTGGTTTTCTTGAGTGGGGAACCTGCGTGCAGGATTCCGCTTAATGACGAATTTGTAAAGATGGTCGAAGCAAGCGCCATAGAAGAATATGGAAAAGTTATCAAAAGTATATCTTCAGCCGGAACAGGACCCATGTGGTATTTTAATAAAATATTAGGATGTCCGTGCGTGAGTATTGGTTGCACTTACAAATACAGTAGAATTCATTCGCCAAATGAATTTGCCCGAATAGATTTGATTAAGAAGACTACAAAATGTATTGGAAATATAGTTGAAAGATATGGCAAGATTACAGGTCAAGAGTAAAGAAAAAGTAAACTTTAAACAAAAGGAGCTAAATTGAACGAAAAAATATAAACTTTACAATTGTCAAAAAATCCTAAAGTGTGACCATATTTCAGTATTTCAAAGTCATCTATTTAAAATAAATATTAGTGAAAATAACTAATCCAGTGTAATGACAATGAATTGTCCGCAATGCGGTACACTGATGATATGGTTGAATGGTTCTATAATGCACGAACAGCAGATTAATTACTATGAATGTAGAAATTGCAAGATTAAATTAAATACTTTATCAGATGGCACATATGAAATAACTCAAGAAGAAAATGAACAAAGATTAGAATAAATAATAAATCTGCAAATCTTAGAGTAGGTTATGAATTTAGATAACCAAAAGCTGTTAAAGCAGAAAATAAAAAAAAGAGACGAGATAATCGTTCTTCCTGGCGTATTTGATGCTCTAAGTGCAAAAATCGCCCAGCATGTTGGATTTAAGGCAATGTTTCAGACTGGATATGGATCTGCCGCTTCGTTATTGGGCTTGCCTGATTTTGGGTTTCTAAACGCAGGTGAAAATATAGACAACGCAAGAAGAATAATCAGAGCCGTTGATGTCCCGGTAATAGTTGATGTCGACACTGGATATGGCAATCCCCTTACAGTTTGGAAGGTAGTTAACGATTTGATTGCATATGGTGGCTCTGGAATATTTCTCGAAGACCAAGTTTGGCCAAAAAGATGTGGCCATATGCGAGGAAAAGAAGTAATTGCCGCAGATGAATATATCCAAAAGCTTCGAGCTGCGCTTGCGGCCTCTGCAAATAAGGAATTTACTATAGTTGCAAGGACCGACGCTCGCGCGCCACTAGGTCTTGATGAGGCAATAGAAAGAGGTAAAATGTATCACAAAGAGGGAGCAGATGTCGTGTTTGTGGAAGCTCCTCAATCCGAAGATGAGCTCAGAGAGATTCCTAAAAAAATTAACGCCCCATTACTGGCCAATATGATAGAAAATGGCATTACACCTACCTTTTCTGCAGAGGAGCTAAAATCTATGGGTTATAGCATGGTCGTATTTCCTCTTTCTGGTTTGTATGCATCTGCATTTGCAATGAAGACTATATTATCGGACCTCAAAAAGAATGGAACAACAAGAAATTCTAGAAATATCATGCTAGACTTTAATGAATTCAATGAGCTTGTTGAATTATCGAAATTTATGCAAATGGATGAAAAATATCAAATTTGAAGGAACTCAACAATTCGCAATAAATTTTCATCTTGTTTTCGTTAAAAAAGTTATTAGAAAAATATTATTGGTATCATCAATTAATCCTTTTCAAATGATAAAGCGAAAGATCTGCATTACTGTAGGATAATTCTTGCAAATAATTTCCAGGAATTTCTGTTGCCTGTCTAGAATTTAATTCTAACAAATATAATTCACTATATTTGTTTGAGGCCAAAAGTCTGGTGTTGTTATCTGCGAACAGAAAAATTCGCTCATTCAATTCTAGACCCATCCAACCTCTCAAATGCTTGCTACCCATAATTACCGAATCTTTCTGAGTATGGTTCTCTATCCATTCAATTGCAGAAAGTAATGATCTTGATTCGGGTAAAGATATAGAATTATATTGCATTGTCAGTGGACCAAACTGGCTTATGTATGGATGGAAGACACCGTAGATGTTGAAATACGAATTGTTTGGACTCACCGCAAAAGCTGACCCGAGAAATAAAAAAGGAATTATAATCACAAGATAGTTATTTAATTTTTTATTTAAAATTCCAAAATTACCTTTTTCAATCAATGATACAAATCCGTATCCAGCGAATAACGAGAGCAAGATACTGAAAATGGTAATCCATCTGTCAGGCAAGAATGCAGATGTATTCGGAAACACGATCCATGAAAATGAAGCCACAAGTGTAATGAATAAGGGGACCTTGAAAATATTCATTGTTGATTTCAATTTCCATAGACCCACTACTCCTGTAGGTAACAATAGGGCATTCATTACCAAAAATAATACAACGAGATTTATGGGATTATAGATTTCATTTTGTATACCTTTATTACTCGCCATTTCCAAATTCGTTGAAATGGGAGCAAAATTAGTAAAAAGATAAAAAGCATAAACTATCACAATAACCAGAGCAACTGACCCCAAAATTTTGTCTCTTCTCATGATAGAAGAAATTACTAGACTTAAGGATAATAGAAGACCTATCATTCTATCTGCAAGTACAGCAAGTATACCCAATGGTATGACGAGTGCTAACATCTTTCTAACGTTCTGAGATTTTTCAATGTAATATAAACAGAAAAACGTAAGAGTTATTGCGAACAAGTCTTTATGAAGATCCCACGAAGTTCTCAATGTTGAAAATTGGAAAATTACAAACATTGATACAAAGATACTTTGTAAATTATGAAGATGTAAAAGTTTATTTGCAATTGAAAATAGAACCAGCGCAAATAATCCGTACAAAAGTACTACTGAAGAAGTTATAACAATCCTAGGATCAACATTTACTATTGATGATATTGTATGAAGTAATGATATGTACAAAGGGAATTGGTTTGATATTGTTGATGAATAATCATCAAAATGTTTCAATACAGGCAAATAATAGTTGATTACGTCGTATCCAATAGGATATGGATATGCCAATATTTCTGGAATTAATCTGAGGATTATTGCTACTGAGAAAACAATTAGATAGGAATATTTGTCAACGCATGTCAACTTGTTGTTCAACTACTCCGGCTTGTGATCCTTTATCCTTTCCATTTTTTTGTCTGTTCATTTGTTGTCCTTGCATATTCATTTGTTTTGTCCACATCGATAAGTTTTTTCAGGGAGATCCCGCAAGATCTTCCACCTCCTAATATTATTACTAGTCGATCCCAACTCAGTTAACGTTTGAAAAAAATCAAAATTAGAGACTAGAGGTAGGAAAATCCTCCTACGCCACCTTAGCATTAATTAATTTGCTCACATAAACACTAATTTAAGATTTCTTAATTTTTCTCCTAGATTTTTTAGAATTTCTGAAGACGGATCTTGAGTTCAATTTACTCTCCCAAGACTCTAATATTGTCAGTTGTGATTTTAATAACTTTAAGCCAAGTAATTTATTGTAGGAAAATAGCATACTTTTTGTTGATTGATATTCGAAATATGCTCACTTTGAGATATGATCCTACGATAGAAATTAAGACAATAGTACCCAAAATTGTTCCTGACCAAGTTAAAATTAAGAGAGACAGTACTTACCCTTCTTCAAAAGAAATAGAGAAGGAACTCAGACAAATCATCATTAATAGTATTTCCAAATTCGAACCAGAAACAGTTTCCCTTGCATTAAGTACTGGTGTTGATTCTAATCTAATGCTCTCTTTACTAAGGAGTGAATTTCCCAAACTAGATATCAAATGTATTTCTGTTAGTTTTGATGAAACTAGCGAAGCAAACTCAGCTAAGAAAATTGCTGAATCAATGGATACAGATTTTTATAACGTTACCGTAGACAATTTACTCAAAGATTTACCATCTTTGATTGGCATAATTAAAGAACCGAGATGGAATTTATATCAATACTACTTTATAGAAAAGTCTAAACAATTTTCTAATATTCTATTTACAGGCGATGGCGGTGATGAACTATTTGGTGGTTATATTTTCAGATATAATAAATTTCTAAAATTATTTAATGAGGGAGATGATTGGAAACAACGGGTGAGGTATTATCTAGATTGTCATGAGAGGGATTGGGTTCCAGATCAAGAAACAATTTTTGGTGATAATATCAAATTTGATTGGTCCTCAATATATAGCATACTAAGAGTCTATTTTGATAATAATTTGAATCCATTAGACCAAGTTTTCCTGGCAGACTATAGTGGTAAATTAATTTATGATTTTGTTCCAACCAATGACAAGTTTTTTAATTATTTTGGAGTAACTGGCCTGTCCCCCATTTTGGATGATAAGATTATTGACATGTCATTCAGAATTCCGCCCTCGATCAAATATAGTATCGAAGATAACATGGGAAAATTACCTCTAAGAGAGATCCTATCCAGTCTTGATACTAAGCATATAGCTGATACAAAAATAGGTTTTGGTATGGATTTGAAAAAACTTTGGGTGACCAATGCAAAAGAGATTGTAACATCGACGTTATCCAACGCAAGTATTTTTCGTGATAAGATCATAAGCCGTGAGTTTTATGATCGATCAATTAAAAGAATTGAGGAGACACGGGATCTACGGTACATTAGCAAGATGCTACAATTATTAAGCCTTGAAATATGGTATAAAATGTTCATAACATTTGAAGCAAGTTCTAAATATTCATTGTGAATAACATCCCATCAATCTGTTAGTTTTTTGAACTTTATTTTGCAATGAGATACCGAATATAGTCTATTTCGATTAAACGAAAAATTCAAGTTAATTTGTAAGCGTCGATAATCTTTTGTTCATGTTTTTCCCACAATAAATTATTTTTTGCAAAGTTGAATATTTTCAACCGTCTGCTGTACAGCTCATCAGTGTTTGATTTATAATATTCTAATTTTGAAACCAAGTCATTATAATCTTCAAATGTTAAACAGTTATCTTCCAAGGTAGTAACTACCGATCTAAGATCTGAAGTCAACATGACAAACAATCCGGCATGTGCATATTCGTATGCTTTATTTGGATTCAAAAAGGGATGAGACCAGTGTTTCTTCCAAGGTATCAATCCTATAGAGTTTTGTATCATTTCAGAAAACATTTCGTCCCTTGGAAGGAATCCAGTTGCCTTGTACTTTTCCGATGATTCTGCTCGCGCCCAACCTATTATTGTCAAAGTTCCAATGTCGTTATCCTCAAATAGATTGGTTAATCCAGAGATATCCCTATTAGTAACCTGTTTATGTTTGCTGTCCCCTCCCGCATAGACAGAAGAGAAATGTCCATGATCCCGAGGTTCTTTAAACGAAATTTCTGTTTCCAGAGGAAAATTAGGTACAACAAGTATATCTTTAGTTTTCCCATCAGCCTTTTTTCTCAACTCTTTTGCAATCGGTTCCGAAACAGTTATCGTAGGTACTGATTGAACCAATTCTTGCTCCCAATTTGTCCAATTTGAAATGCTTTGACGCAGGATATATGATGTTTTCATATTTTGTTTGATTCTGTCAAATCTAGACTTTGCATTATTGGGATTTTGGAGATGAATATTCTCCGCATTTACTCGCGAGAGCATCCCAAAATACTCGTGATCATCAAACACTACTGGAAGCCGAAGATCATGCGATATTTTTGCAGAACCAATATTGTGTGAATGAATAATATCGGGAGCCAATTGTTTCACCAATTTTTCAATCTGTCTTTTGACACGATGATAATAATAGGGAATGCCTACCATCGCGCCAGCTGTCCAATTGATCCGATGAATTTGCGAAAATACTGCAGATGAAGCATTATCGCGCAGTCGTCCAGCAAAAAAAACTTCATGTCCGTGTTTTTTCGCTGTCAGAGCAGATTTTTCAACCCTCCAGTCTGGAAGTCCGTCATCAGATAGGTGAAGAATCCTCATCATATCACCTCATTACGAGAACGGCATAAGTTTTTATGCGAAAAAGTCTCCAGCATGATAACAAATATAGCATTTGATTTATAGGCCAATTATTAGAATTTACCGAAATAACAATAATAGATATGTGAATTAAATTCTTGGGTATTTCCTAGTAAGAATATTACATTTTTAAAAGAGATAGGTATTACTGCGATTAAATGCAAAGATTCATCTTTGATGTTAAGGAGACAAAAAAGTTATGAAGATCCTCATAACTGGTGCTGCGGGTTTCCTGGGAAGTCACTTGTCTGAAAAGTATGTTCTTGATAATCATCTAGTATACGGAGTGGATAATTTGATGAATGGAAATCTCAACAATGTCCGTACTCTTCTGCACAAAAAGAATTTTAAATTTATTCGTGGAGACATTGCCTTAAACGATGTATATTCTAAATTACCAAATGATTTTGATGCCATTTTTCATTTAGCAGCTCAAATCCATGTTGATAGGTCAATCGTCAATCCCGAAGAGACATTCAAAATCAATCTCGGTGGAACTCTGAAAATATTGGAATTTGCCAGAATGAATGATATTGATAAGATACTATTTTCGTCAACAAGTGAGGTCTACGGTTCTGCTGAATATGCTCCAATGGATGAGTCACACCCGTTGTCTGCAAAACATCCCTATGGAGTAAGTAAAATTGCTGCCGACAGATTATGTTATACTTATAATGAGACATATGATTTAGGGGTAGATATTATTCGATGTTTCAATTTTTTTGGTCCTAGACAGAAAGATACGGGCTACGGAGGAGTCATTGCAATTTTCATAAACAGAGTATTACAAGATAAGCCTCCTATTATTTATGGTGATGGAAAACAATCGAGGGACTATATGTTTGTGAAAGATGCCGTATATGCTTATGATACTGTACTTAGGTCCAAAGGTAATCCAGGCAAAAATGGCATAAACTTTGGTAGCGGACAAGAAATATCCATAAAAGAAATTGCAGATATGGTAATCAAATATGGAGCAAAGGATAGTAACTTACGTCCTATTCATGTGGAACCCAGACCGGTTGAAGTGCAAAGGCTAATTGCAGACATTTCAAAAGCAAAGAAACTATTACAATTCAAACCAAAAATACAATTCGAGAAAGGACTTGCACTACTAATTGATTGGTACAAAAACTACAAATCAGAATTATGGCTGTATTAGCAGCTTTTCTAAATGTCACATAATAAAGTACTTGTTACTGGAAGCAAAGGGTTTGTGGGTAGACATTTATCTAAGCGTTTAAAGAAATTGGGGTTTCAAGTTGTTACTACCGATAGTAAACGCACATATGTTGATGTAAATAATGTAGAGCAGTTGCGAACAATTGAGAATGTGAATTCCATAGTACACCTTGGCGCAAAGACTTCTGTTTCAGATTCATTCAAGGAACCTTACGAAACGTACTTTACGAATGTCCTAGGAACCCTAAACGTACTTGAATTTGCAAGAATTAGAAATATTAAAAGATTTGTTTATGTCAGTACATATGTATATGGCCAACCTCATTATCTTCCGATTGACGAAAAGCACGATTTAAATCCACATTCTCCCTACAATACAAGTAAATTAATCGCAGAAAGAATCTGTCAGAATTATTCGCAACAATTTAATATTGATATAGTAACTTTGCGTCCATTCTGCGTCTATGGTCCTGATTCAAGAGACCGTTCATTAATTCCTTCCATTATCAATCAAATCAAAAGAGACGGTATTGTCAAATTATCTGGAAAAGAAATTAAGAGGGACTTTCTTTTTGTTACTGATTTTGTGGATTTAATAAATAAAATTTTGGATAAATTCCCAAAGGGATATAATTTTTATAATGTAGGTTATGGTAAGAGCTATTCTCTCAACCAAGTTGCTGAGATTCTTGCAAAATTGCTGTGCAAGAAAATAACAATTCAATTTCATAAATCCAACATTCCGGATATCTCAGATATGGAAGCCGATATCACAAAGGTTTCAAATGCATTTGACTGGAAACCTGCTATTGACCTCCCAAAAGGATTACG
>DAIRDV010000015.1:0-10385 GCA_036795955.1 Nitrososphaeraceae archaeon
GATATTCAAGGCACTCCAATAGGAAGAAGCATTGTTCTATTGTCTCTTAATCAGATTCAAAACGCTCGTACCATCTCCGTTCTGCCTGATCCCATAATGTTCTTTTCATATCTCATTCGAATTGCGACATCTTGAAAGTTAAGCGTAAAAACCAAGAATCAGGTTGTTTTTTATTTTGTGATTAAATTTCATAAATCACAAGGACAGAATAATTGACGTCTGAGTTTTGCTTAACATCCTGCATAAGTTTGGACGCAGATGAAAATTTAATATCAATAAGTCTGAAGGTGCTACCGTGCTGCTTTGTCATATCGTCCATAAATTTATCAATATTGTCTGTTACCGAAATTAATCTGTCAGCTTCAAAACCTATTGTTCTAATCATACAGAATCTATGCATAAAAAAGGATATAGATGTTACCTAGTGATGTGGTGCGAATATCATAATTACAAGTTACTCAAAGGAACTACTTTTGTCGACAAACCCTTGAAAAGTGACTGAGTTAATTCTTTGTAAGAAATATTGAGGGAATTGGAAAATTAAGTTACTTATGAAAGATCACATGTTTGAAAATAAATACGAATTGACGACCTAGCAATAATTATCTTAAATACTAGATATTGATTTGTAATCCATTTCTATACAGTTATTGTATGATATCCCGTGGCACCACTTGGAAAAGGAGGACGCATCTCGGTAGTTTGAATCTTACCCGTTTTGTCGGTCGCTCGAACTACTATGGCGTAATTTTCATTATTTGGTGGAACATATCCGGCAGTCCATAGTACCCAAGTATACTGCGAGAGAGGATCCTTTACTTTGGCAGTTTTCCAAGTAGTCCCTCCATCTGTGCTAACCTCAATCTTTGCTATTCCTCTATCTCCTGCAAATGCTATACCTGCAATTGGAACTTTACCCTCATTGGGGGATATTGCAGTTTCATCTAGCTTTCTGAATCTTTGTCTTGCCGGAGCCTGGCCAGGAATTAAAATGGACGATCCTGTTTTGTCCTCAGCGTTATTAGCCCATCCTAGTCGCTGCCAATAGCCCTCGTAAACCATGTCTACTAATTCAATTTCTGTTATCCACTTTGGATTCATCATTCCGTATAGTCCTGGTACTATTGCCCTAACGGGGAATCCATGTTTTGATGTAAGGGGGGAATAATTCATATCATATGCTAGTATAGTACCTTCCATTTGGGACCTCTCTATTGGTATTCCAACATCATAACCGTCGGCACACCTGAATACGACATATTTTACGTTTGGTTTAATTGCAGCTTTACCAAGTAGATAGCTTAGACGTACACCTTTCCAAAGAGCGGTACTTATTAGTTCGCCACCTACCTTGTTACTTACGCATTCTAATGTTACATATTCTTCAATTGAAGGCATTGCCTTTATCTGATCATAGTTAATAGTCAATGGTTTTTCGACTAACCCCTTGATTGTAAGATTCCAGGACTTTGAATCGACTTGTGGAACTATTGGATTGATATCAATCCTATAAAATAGATATGTTGGAGTAACTTCAGAAGCAAGAAGTGGTACTAGATTTGGATCCTCAAAACCTTTAGGTCGAGGGCCGCCCTGTGGTAACAGTGGGGTAGTCGATTCTTGTTCTTGTTCTTCATTTTGTCTGGAAAGAAGTTTATCAACGCCAAGAAAAATTATTGGTAATGCTATTGCTGCGCTTGCTAATAGGCCCAGAAATGCTCTTCTACTATATTTAATGCCCATAGTGTCAATTGATTTATCAGGACTAGGCTCAGTCATAGGCTCAATCACGGTCTCAGGTACATCAAATGATTTACCATTGGCATTTGCTCTACCATGAAAGAATGAAGATAGCACAAATCCAAAGGCAAGCTGGGATGGAATAAGGGATACCACAACAAGGGATAGTGGTACGACTTGTATGCCACTTCGCGATTGAATTAGCGTAACCATTAGTATTGCTATAATAATGAAAATTATATACGACAAAGCAGATGACAGTAAAGCCTCTTGCAGATATCCCCGCCTTTTTATTCTAGCAAATATTTTATCAAGAAAAATCGCGATTATACCAAAAACCACTATATTGGCAATAATTGAACCAATAAAAGCAGAATATTTAGCAAGAGGTCCGAAATTTTCAACTGCCTGTGATTCAAATTCTCCGGGTGTTACTGAGAACAACGTCTGAGATGTAATTTCTGGTAGAAATAGTCCACCGCTAGTCTCTTTTAGTATTATTGCCACCGCAACAGCCACCGCTCCTGCCGCTAGACCTGCAACAAAAGGAACAAGGAGTCTGCGTGAATTTTTTGCCACGTATTTTGATCGAATTTTAACAATTTAAGGTTTTTTTTAATTCAGTGTACTAATCAATAATGTGATTGGTAATATCCTAGCAGTCACGAACGCGTACTTGATTTCTTACGCGAGCTATCTAATCAATCAAATTGACGCGTTATCAAGATTATTTGTCTAGAACCTTGGAAATGGTAGTGGACATATTCGGTTTCATATCCTTCATCATGCCCATCATCTCTTTTTCGTGCATCTTTATACCTTGATCTGTCATATTTAGTTGCATAATTGCCCCCTTGATGTTTCCTTCATTTAGATCCATGATTGCCTCCATCAAATGCATTTTAGCATTATCTAGCGAAGATCCAAAAGTCATATTGCCACCGGGCATCATCATTGTCTGATTGCTGACAGCAGACATATCTTGTGTATCGTTTACGGACAGTTCTTGACTGAAAATGACTTTTGATGTTACTGCTATCAGAATAGTAATTCCAATTGCTATCACCCATACGCTAATACTCATTTGGTTTGACATTGTGAAAAGTAGTAATTATGACCAAAACATATTATATAAAGAATATCTAAAGGTGTAACGGATCCTCACTGTGCACGAAATGATTTTGCCGATATTCCCTCATCAGGACATTCTCTTGCTCTACTATTCAAAGATGTTTTGTTAGCAACAATAATCATATTTTTGATCTAAAGGAAATAAACCAAAGCTGTGAAAAATAATAAAATAAGCTGTAGAATATCTGTCAATTGTCCGGTACGCTCTTAAATACTAAATAAATGATACAATAGGAATGCATTGGACACCTTCATCTTATACTTCAGTGAGGCAAAGCTATTCCAAACTAATGAATGCAATTACTATGAGACCAATTGCAGAATCAATCTTTAGTGAGAAGGCGCTTGGTCGAGTGTTATGGACTGATATAACATCACATATTGATATTCCATCAAGTAACCGTTCGCATATGGATGGCTTTGTTGTAAAGCATAGCGATATTACCAGGATATCTCAGTACGGACCAATAAAACTTAGGATAATACCTAAGAGAAAAGCGAATAGAAAAAACCAAAAATTGCTTACGGGACAATCAACTAGGATTTCAACTGGTGAAGTTATGCCGCGTTTAGGAGATACGGTTATTCCTTTAGAATATACACAGTTTGGTTCTAAAAATCATACAATTACTATACAAAGAGATTTTCCTAAAGGATCGTTTATATCGTATAAGGGGAGCGAGATAGCACGTAATGATTTGTTACTAAGTGCAGGACACGTGCTTAGAACGCAGGATTTAGCATTAGTTTCAATGCTTGGCATACGAAAGTTGAAAATTTTCAAAAAACCAACAGTTGCAATTATTCCTACTGGAAATGAACTTACAAATGAAATTAATGTCGCAAAGGACGGAAAAATACTCAATACTAATAGTAGAGTCATATCTGACTTGATTGAGATATCAGGGGGTAAATCTCTAGATCTTGGAATTACACCTGATAATAATGACAAGATAAAAAATAAAATTAGAGTTGCACTATCTGAGAGCGATATCATCTTAACAACTGGAGGATCTTCTGTTGGAGTACGGGATCTTGTTGCTGAATCAATAAATGATATTGGAAAGCCAGGAATTCTGGTACACGGTATCAAACTTGATAGAGGAAGGGTAACTGGACTTGCCGCACTTCGAAGGAAACCAGTAATTGTTCTTCCCGGTCCCATACAAGGAGCCGCTAACGCCTTTATTGTTTTTGCGCAGCCACTCATAAGGGTTATGTTGGGTCTGAATCCTTTTACTGAACCACTTATTATAGCGAAGCTTACTGAGGATTGGAACGCCCGAAAGAAATTTCAGAACTTTACTAAAATAGTATATGTGAAGATCTCTCAATCTGTCTCAGGGGAATTTCACGCCAAGCCTATAACTGGAGAAACTACAGACATTACAGTTCTAACAAAGTCAAATGGTTTTATTATGGTGCCCGAGCGCTTGACCATATTAAAAATGGGACAAAAAGTAAAAATAAACATATTTCCCGGTCTATCTTTTTCGTCCGGTAATTCAATAGAGTTTTCATAAACTACAGAAAAACAACTCTTATCCTTAGATATACTATTTGAACAATCTTGTTGCTAGATTGATACCTGCGATAGCTACTATCATTCCTATGATAAAAATCAATTTTTCATGACTCAATTTGAACGCCCCTAACCTAGAACCTAAAAATCCCCCTAAAAGTACAACAAGGGCCAATGGTAAAATTAATGCAAAATCAACTTGTTTTGTAATTGAATGGGCAACAAGCCCACTAACAGAATTTGTAAGAATAAATAAACTTGCTGAAGCCGCAGCGTTCTTGGGATTTGCCAGACCCGTTAATATCAATATTGGTGACAACCAGATTCCCCCACCAATTCCAACTAGGCCTGAAACAGTCCCTAAAACAGCCCCTATTGGCAATGTAATTAGTGAAAGCCTAGATAGACTTAGGTTTAATTTTCGTATTTTCTCCTGTCTTGTTTTTATTTGGTTACCACTTAACAGTAGCATGGCAGAAGCTGCAAAAAGTGCAATTACGAATATTAATATGAGAATTTTTTCTGGTAGTACAGTAGATCCTCCAATAAAAGCAAATGGTACTGAGATAAGTAATGGGACTGATATACGAAGCGATAAGTGACCTGCTCTCAAATAATTAAAGAGAGCAATTGAAGCAACAACTATATTGAGAGCCAATGAAACTGGAGGAATGGTGAATAAATTTACCCCGACAAGGACTAGAATTGCAATATAGCTACTTCCTCCTGCAAATCCAACACTAGAATAGATAAAACTTATTGCAAAGAAAAGTGGAATGAGTATTAGTAATAAAAATTCATTAATGACCATGTCCCTCCATCATTTTAAATGCATGCTCTAGCCCTGGAAATAAGAAATCCAAAGTCTCTGATACTGCAGTTGCACTACCAGGAATATTGATTATCAGAGTTTTTCCCCTTACTCCCGCAACTCCTCTTGAGAGCATAGAAAATGGAGTTCTTCTCTGACCGTATGCTCTGCTCCCCTCGACAATTCCCGTTATTTCCCTTTCTATAACGTTTCTTGTAGCCTCAGGCGTTACGTCTCTACGACCAAGTCCTGTTCCTCCAGTTGTCAATACCAAATCTAAACGGAGGTCATCTGAATAATTGGTCAAGAGTTCCTCAATAGCAGAACTATCATCAGGCACTACTTTGTATTTTACCACTTCAATGCTTTTATTTTTAAGCACATCAACTATAAGTCTTCCAGATTTATCTGTCCGCTTTTTAGTTGCAACCGAATCGCTGACGACTATCACACCTGCTCTGATTTTATTACCCTCCTTTGTTGCAAATTGACCTATTCCTCCTGACTTTTCTAAAAGCCTGACAGACGAGATGAATAGTGAATCGTCGATGGGTTTTAGCATATCGTATATTGTCAAAGCGCCAATACATGCACCGCTGAGAGCTTCCATTTCTACTCCGGTTTTCCATATGCTTTTGACTTTTACGTCTACCTCAATTGCTTGGGATTTTATCAATACTTGAACCTTAATGTTATCAAGAGGTATTGGATGACAGTATGGTATGAGATCGGATGTTTTCTTTGCTCCCAATGTTGCTGCTATCTTCGCTGCCTCTACAATATCCCCCTTTGGAGACTTTCCTTGTCGAATTAATACTGCTGTATTTGCGTCGATATTCAATACTGCCTGTGCTCGTGCTGTTCTGCTAGAATCTGGTTTTATACCAACATCAAACATGCCCCTGCTCTTCTTATCGATCATTTTTTCTCTACCCAAGTAAAATCCCATCAACCCATTTCTGATTTTCATCAGATATTTCCTTTTTCCAAATGGGTACCCGAGTTTTCACATTATCTATGACATATTTGCATGCCTCAAAAGCGTCTTTCCTATGTTCTGAACAGACTCCAATCATGATACTGGTCTCACCGACTCTTATATTCCCTATCCTATGAATTGCAACTAATTTTTTTATTGCCCATTTTCTTTGTGCTTCATTTTCGATTTCATTCATTTTTTCTTCTGCCATCTTATTGTAAGCCTCATAATAGATCTCTGAAACGTTACCAGATCGTCCTTGATTACGAACATTTCCTATAAAGATTGAAATTGCACCTGCAGAATTATCCTCTAGCTGATGCATGATCTCTTGTAAACTTAAATGATTGTTGGTAATACTAATCAATAAATCAACCCCCGCTTACCGGTGGTAAAAGAGCTATCTCATCCCTGGATGTAATAATGATATTCCCAGTAGTAACCTTACAATTTACAGAAATTACAAATTTTTTACTAAAGGATTTAAGCAGTGGATACTTTTTTAGTATTTCATCGTGCAGGAGGCTTACTGTTGTACCTGTAGGTACGGTAATTGTTATTTCGCTTTCACCCACCCTCTCTCTCAAAATTGCAAACAATCTGACTTTTATCTTATCGTTATTTGGAATATCCGAACTCAATTTGAGCTTATCCACCAATGGTATGCATGAGGTTTAGTTTTGGCTTAAGAGCATTAATTCTTATCAGACTCGCTATCCCTTCCTGTTTCATAGTCATACTGTGTTTCAGGAATTGAGCTATTTCCTCGTCCGATGCTCCTCCGCGCAAATATCTTTTGATATCGTGGCCCGGACTTTCAAAAAGACATGTAAGAAATCTCCCATCAGAAGTCAATCTTATCCTATCGCACTGATTGCAGAATGGTTCTGTTACTGAGGGAATAAACCCTATGGCGCCTATTCCATCGGAAAAGGAATAAAGTTTAGCAGGTGTTGATATCTCTTGTTCTGAGATAGGTAAGATTTTTCCTATATTGGACTCTAATATTCCTATCATTTCTTTTTTACTAAAAACAAGATCACCTCTCCATATCCCCGCCCCATCTAATGGCATAAATTCTATAAACCTAACAGTGATTCCGGTTCTTCTCGCAAAATTGGCAAAATCAATTACTTCATCATCATTCCAACCCCTGACAACAACGGTGTTTATCTTTACATCTAATCCAGCATCCTTTGCTCGTTGTATTGAATTTATAACTTTGTTCAATCCATTGACCCCCGTTATCATCTTAAATCTATCTTCTTTAAATGAATCTAAACTTATATTCACACTAGCAAGGCCACTGGATCTTAATTCTTCTACTATTTCTAAAAGTAGTAACCCATTTGTAGTTAACCCAATGCTCTTGATGTGACGTATCTTTGAAATTGACTTAATTAGGTCTTCTATCGAAGGTATAACCAATGGTTCGCCTCCAGTAATTCTTATTTTTTCAATCCCTAAATTAGCAAAAATAGATGAAAGCCGTGTTATCTCCTCAAAAGTGAGAACATCAGTAGTAGCAAACCACTTTGTATTGTCTTTCGGCATGCAATATCCACATCTCATATTACACCGGTCTGTGACAGAGATCCTTAGCTTTTTTGCAATCCTACCATAATTATCTACTAATTTGCTTTTCATGGACCGTATCACATACCTATATTCCTGCTTATGATAGATATTATTTTTTTCTCGCCTCTTCTAACTGTTCGAGGAAATGATTCTTCCAACCGTTTGGCAAGTCCTTAACTTTGATAGCACGTTGCATTGTCTGAAGATCATCTTTATTTATGGTGTATAAATTCACAATATCTTTTATAGTAACATTATTTTCATCCTTTTTGATAAGCTTAATTTCATCACCTTGTTCTATCTCTCCCTCCCTTATTACCTTGAAATAGATACCGGTAAGACCGCTTGCTAGAAATTTTTTAATAATATCCATTCTTCCAAATTTCACTCCAAGTTTATAACAAGGCATCCTAGGCTGAGTTGCCACGACTTTTGCTGTTCCAACCTGGAATTGATCTCCAACATTGACCATTTCTTCGACCATTCCTTGTGTAGTAAAATTTTCGCCAAACATACCCCATGGCAACGACATATCATGAAGTTCCTTCTGCCAGTAACTATAGTGTTCTTCTGCATATGCATAGATGGCTTTATCGGCGCCACCATGAACTGTTAGATCAGCTTGCTTGTCCCCATCGAGATTGAGTTTCCGTAATCTCACACGACCACGAACTGGTTCCTTAAAGATCCCGGTAGTTACAAGTTCATTCTGAAATTTCACCTGACGCGGAAGACCGACGTTTAGTGACAATAGCTTCAAAGCACAATAGCTATCCAAGCATCTTAAATAAACCTTCAAAGCCGAGTCTGCGGTCCGATTATGCAAGATGCAGAATTCAAAACAAGACTTGATACCTTATGTGGCGTAGTGCTTACCATGTTGTGTTCTTAAGTCTCAGTTTGCCGTGAAACTGACCATCGTGATGAAGGTCAAACAAGAGGAAATCTTGCGCATGTGGGCAGATCATACTAACAAAGTGCGTGGTTTGAAAGCTGAGGATATTTCATGAATTATTTTTGTCAAATGAATGAAAGATATTCTAACTCTACTCTGGGATTTCAGGTTCAACTAATTTTGCTAGATTATTCAATGATTGTTGCCAGCCGACATAGCATGCTTCAAGTGGAATAATCGGGGGCAAGCCTTCTTGTACTATGGTAATTTCTGTTCCTAATGAAACCCTTTTCAAGGAAACAGTAACTTGAATTTCTCCAGACAAGTTTGGGTCATCAAAATTATCAGTGTATCGTAAGCGTTCGTTTTCAACCAGCTCACGATATTCTCCTCCAAATGACATGCTCTTTTGAGTGGTAAAGTTTGTAAATGACATTTTGTAGGTTCCTCCTACCTTTGCATCCAGGTGATGAACGCTACAAGTATATCCATTTGGTGGTAACCATTTAGCCATAGCATCGCGGTCTAGAAAAGCACGATAAATGTTTTCTGGCTTGGCTGTAAAGACGCGATGTAAATGAACAGTGTTAGTAGACATATGATTCTTACTTCAATATACTATTAAAGTATTCTGTGCTTATTGGAAATTCATAACCGGACATGAATGAGATATTGATGAACTTGATCTATAAAATATTTCCACCTTATCAATTCCCAAATGAGATTTCCCTGTTTCTTTGTCTAAGTCCTTGATAGGGACTAGTTGTATTTTTATTTCTTCTCAATAAGTAATAGACAAATTAAACAAATTAATAAGCTGTAAATTATAACTAATATTTGTAATAATCGGATGAACTTACCACTTAGAATTTAAAGAAAAGTCTCGTTTGAATATTCAAAGTATCACGACATGTTTGCAAACATCAATCCAGGAGGTAAAATCGCATAATGTCCTTTAAGTAGCATTCTTGCAAATACTAGTTCTGTTTATCAACACAATGAAAAGACCGAGAAGGTGGAGGAAAGGTTGGACGAACAAGAAACAAACGATCCCCTCCACCGGTCGGCATTCCGAGTTTTTTGTTATGGAGATCTGACATGATTCTTGCCTAAATATGAGATTTGCTTATCTTACGAATACTGATCATACGATAAGTCTCTTGAACATATTAGATACTAAAGCAAATACAATCATCAGAAAATAGGTGGGGTTGATTTAGGTGCAAATTAGACGGAAGTAATAGAGCCCGACGGTAGTTTTGTCCTATGATTAATTGTCTAAAATGGTATAAAACACTGAAACTTTATGGATTCATCTTTCTATTATTTGTTCACAGAAAAAACGATTTTTTTCTCTGCCGAATGAGGACCAATACTTCGACCCTTATTAACAGCTGATATCCTATAATAGTAATCATGTCCAGGTTCAACTTCTTTGTCAAGATAAGAAGTTTCATCCCCGGGGCGCTTATAGGTAGGCGCTTGAGCAGTGATTATAAAGTTTGGTGCTAGTCCTCTGTAAATATAGTACTCATCAATATCAGTTTCCGGGTTCTTGTCCCATTTCAATTCTATTTGTCCATTTTTGCGAGTTACTTCCAATCCTGTAACCTGCGAGGGAGTCAGTATGGTGGTTCCAGGGAAAGCCCGAGCCAACTCAAGCACTTTCTGTGAACCGAAACCAAACGCGAATGATGTTAATATATTGAAAATAACTATATTTCCTAAA
>DAIRDV010000016.1:0-10218 GCA_036795955.1 Nitrososphaeraceae archaeon
AAAAATAATTTCTGTTGTATTATCAACAATCATTGCATTTATTGTAGGATATATAGATGACAAGAAGACCATGCCAGGTTGGTTTAAGCCTGTAGCCTTGATATTTGCTGCTATTCCAATAATAGTTTTAGGAAGTCATGGTAATTCTCTTGGATTAATATTTGATACTGCTTTCATACCAATTTTGTATATTCCACTTATTTTGGCAATAATGCCAATAGTTGGTAACACAATAAATTCAATTGATGTGTTTAATGGAGTGGCTAGTGGATTCATTATTATTACAATGATGCCATTATTAGTGAGCGTCATTTTATTTGGAAATATTACTGTGTTTCTCATGGGTCTGCCATTATTATTTGGCACTATCGCAATATACCAATATCATAAATATCCAAGTAGAATTTTTCTTGGAGACTCGGGAACACTGTTATTAGGTTCAATGTATGCAGGTTTGTCAATCGCGGGAAACTCGGAAATTATTGGGGTAATTGCTCTCCTACCCGCAGTAATGAATTCTTTCCTGTTTCTAGCAAGTGTGAAAAAAATAGTAGAACACAGACAAGTCAAAAGCAGACCTGTCTCAATATCCGAGGACTTTAAATTAGTGGCATCTAAAGAACGCAATGCCCCAGCTACACTGGTGAGACTTATTCTTGCGAGAGGTCCATTGTCTGAAAAGGAAATAATAACTAAAATCCTTATATTAGCAACATTTTCATCCGTATTGGCATTTATTTCAATAGTTATACAATATTGCTTTATGAAGGGGATAATATCTATTTGAGATTATTAGATCTTATCACACTTATTTTTATCATGTGGATGATGATTATGACAGTATCTTATTTTTTGATATTCATAATAGGACCATTACATGTTGACATATTTCACAATTCTTCTGATAGATTGATTACCTCTATAATTAAGGCGTCATCGGCCATAGGACTCGTAGTTGTGTTAATTCTATTATTGGGTATTCTCAAAACAAAGTACTTGGAAAAAATATTGCTGAAAAAATAAAACATGAAAAATTAACATTTGATAACCTTCAGAATTTAGTTAAACAAAATACGCAGATTACATCTGAATTTTAAATTAAAATTAGACAAATTTTATATTTTTGAAACTTTGACCAAGTCTTTGAATTTTACCTCCATTCCATACCGCTTTTCCTCATGTTTCATGTGATTGTATATCTTTAGGAGCTCGACGGCATTTTTGAAGAGGTTGAATTTACCATTAATTTTCATTTGAATAAACTTGAATACTAGAGCATAAATCTGGAACTTTTTTAATACTTCTATTCTATATGCATTAAAATCGGTGAGATGTTTGATGAATAATTGAGCGCACCACGTTGATGGAATAATTCCTTCACCAAGCAAAGGATAAACCGTCCCTATTGATTCACCAACTCCAATCGTTTTCCGCCCGTCAGTAAAAGGTTCGGAATCTTTGGGTGGACTTATTCTTACAGGACGACCGACTTTCTTTATTATTTCGCATTTATGTTTTTTCAAAAATTGATCTACATATACATTGTTATTTTTTCGTTCGTAATCACCAGCACCAATATGTGCATAGCCATTTTCTAGAGGGAAATACCAAAAATATCCCTTCATTGAAGGAAAAGCTTTCAAATAAAAATCATCAAAAGGAGTATTGTCTTGATATTTCACCTTGTACTGAATACATGGAATCCACATTTCTTTTTGTGGACGTGGTAAATAATTACGGTGAAAACCCGTAGAATCAACTATGATATCAAACTCAGATTCAAGAATCTCTTTCTTTGGAACGACTCCAAACTGGATGTTTGTACCTCTTGTCATATCCTTGATTAATTTTATTTTATCATAAGTAACCATTCCCTTCAACCCGACGTTAATACTATTGTCGGCCTTACTACTATCTCCAATATCCACCATCATTTTTTTTCCTTCGTGCAAAATATAGTCATCAAAATTAAGACCACATTGCTTAACCAAATCTTCCATAACATTTTCACAAGTGGCCCAAGCACAAACTGCATCATGCTCTTCGACAGGCATTCTTTCAAATCCCTTAACGTAATTATCATGATCATTACCGAGTCCATTCATAAGATAAGCTCCCGCAACTCCCATGCCAACGACTGCTATCTTCATTTGGTAACGACAAATAACATATTGGTAAATAAAAACGTGCTGTTTTTTACCCACCTATTTCATTTCAATTATTTCCTGGTCCGGGTGATAAGTTATATTGGTAATTGAAATTAGATTTTGGCAAAGAGCAAATGTCAAATATTCCACGATATGCTAGGATTGGGATGCTTCTACTGGTAATGGGAGCTATAATAGTAGGAATTGGTACATATCTGAGCAAAGGTTCTCTATCACTATATGGATTTTTCATGGTCATCTGTGGTTTCATCATATATTTTGCCTCTTCAATCGCAACCAAACGAAAAAGAACAAAATCATAGTCATCTGACATGAGATTATAATCGGTGATATGATTTAGATTTGTTCGACGTTTGGAAAAAAGAAATGTCTTGATTTTTAATTAAACTTATTAAATGTAACAAGCTATCGTACCATGAAGCTAATTGGAAGGTAGTACTATAAGGAATGAAGAAAATTTTGATGATCTAGACGAGGTCTTGACCGAAAAGTCAGAAATCAAGAGTGAAACTACCTTCGATATATCCGAAAATACAGATAAAGGAGATGCAACACAAAATGACGCATCTGAATTAGACACACACATGGAAAAATCAGAGAGCACTGAGACAGGCACTGAAAGTTCTCAGACACCTGATAGTCAAGAATCAGATTCGAAATTTTTTGCAATTAGGACAACAGGCGGTCAGGAGCATATTGTTGTAAATCTAGCACAAAATAGAATAAATTCAAAGAAAATTCCAGTGCGTTCTATATTATTACTTGATAGCTTTAAGGGTTACATCATTATTGAGGCTCAAAACTCAAATATTGCCTATGATGCCCTAATTGGGGTAAGACATGTAAAAGGACAGATCCGTGGAGAATTACCTTACAAAGACATTGAAAACTATTTGGTGAAGAGACCGGTAGTATCCGAATTGAATATAGACGATACTGTTGAAGTCATTGCCGGCCCGTTTAAGTCGATGAAGGCAAAAATAACCAGAGTTGACTACGAAAAGCAAGAGGCAACTGTGCTTCTACTTGATTCGCCCTATCAAATTCCCGTGACAGTAGACGCAAATTATCTTAAAAAGGCCTCCTAGGCTTGTGCATACTATTAAATTAAAGAGCATAATTCTAAATCTAGTCTGACATGGAACAAAAAAAGACAATTTCTGCTCTTGTAAGTGGCGGCGAGGCGAGTGCCGGCCCTCCACTTGGACCTGCCTTAGGTCCGCTGGGTATTAACGTATTGCAAGTAGTAAACACGATAAATGAAAAAACTAAAGAATTTCATGGAATGAAAGTTCCTGTAAAAGTTGAGGTCGATCCAGATACAAAAAAATTCAACGTTGAAGTTGGTGTCCCTCCAACTACCGCACTAGTAGCAAAAGAAGCTAACATATCTAAAGGATCTGGCACAGCAGGAAAAGACTACGTTGGAAATATTACCATGGAAGGAATTGTAAAAATAGCTAAAATGAAGATTGATGTTTCATATGCAACCACAATAAAATCAAGTGCCAAGGAAATTATAGGTTCTTGTGTTAGCAGTGGCATTAAAGTAGAAAATAAACCAGCTAAAGAAATATACTCTGATGTTAACGACGGAAAATATGACCAAATACTGGTATAAATTCAATATTACTCTTATTTGTAGCAAGTTTAAAATATCCCAAAACTGAATTTTAGATCAAATTCTAGGAGATATGATACAATAAATGTCAGTTCAACAAGGTTCAGCAGGCGGTATGCCTGTCATAATATTGAAAGAAGGCGCAAGTCAAACAAAAGGACGCGATGCACAAAAAAATAACATCGCGGCTGCAAAATTGATTTCTGAAGTAGTAAAGAGCTCGTTAGGTCCAAGAGGCATGGACAAGATGTTGGTGGATGGATTAGGAGATGTAACAATAACAAATGATGGTGCAACAATACTAAAGGAAATTGATGTTCAGCATCCAGCAGCAAAAATGATGGTAGAAATAAGCAAAGCGACCGATAATGAAGTAGGCGATGGAACTTCATCAGTAGTAGTTTTTGCTGGCGCATTGATTGAAAAGGCTGAAGAATTAATCACAAAGGATGTTCATCCAACTATTATTGTCGATGGATATAGAAAGAGCGCAATAAAGAGCATTGAGATATTAAATCAAATTGCCCAAAAAATAGATGGAAGCAACAAGTCAGAGCTAATCAAAGTAGCTAAAACATCCATGCAAACTAAACTGGTATCCAAGGAATCTGATGAATTATCTCAGATCGTTGTTAATGCTGCATTACAGGTTTCTGAACCGCACGGAGAAGGATATCTTGTAGATATCGATGATGTCAAAGTAGAAAAGAAAGCAGGCGGATCATTACGAGATACAAAACTGATTAAAGGAATTGTGCTTGATAAGGAAGTTGTTCATGGAGGAATGCCAAAAAGAATTGAAAAGGCAAAAATTGCACTTGTCAATTCAGCCTTAGAAATTGAGAAAACTGAATTTGATGCCAAGATAAACATTAGTTCACCAGATCAAATGAAGATGTTTCTTGAAGAAGAAAATAAGATGCTAAAGACCATGGTAGATAAGATAATTTCATCTGGTGCAAATATTGCTATTTGCCAGAAAGGCATTGACGATGTTGCTCAACACTATCTGGCAAAATCCAACATCCTGGCTGTTCGCAGAGTTAAGGAAAGCGACATGACTAAATTGGCCAGAGCTACAGGTGCCAGAATTGTTAACAATCTTGAGGACTTGAGTTCCAAGGATCTTGGTTCTGCCGATCTAGTAGAGGAAAGAAAGGTTGAAACTGATAAATGGGTATTCATTGAAGGTTGTAAACACCCAAAAGCAGTTACCATTCTCATTAGAGGAGGTTCACAGAGAGTTGTTGATGAAGCAGATCGCTCAATTCATGATGCCCTTATGGTTACCAAAGATGTTGTGGAAAAACCATTCATAGTCGCAGGCGGTGGATCCCCCGAATCTTTTGTTGCAGGAAAATTAAGAGACTGGTCTTCTACATTATCTGGAAGGGAACAATTAGCAGCAGACAAATTTGCAGAATCACTAGAGGTTATTCCACTGGCTCTAGCAGAAAATGCAGGTATGGATCCAATAGATACTCTGACGGAATTACGTTCCAAACAAGCTAAGGGATCAAAGTGGAGTGGAATTGATGCAAGAAGCGCAAAGATTGTAGATATGTCAAAACTTGATATTGTAGAACCACTCAGTGTCAAGGAACAGATTATCAAATCGGCAACAGAAGTTGCATCCATGATTCTTAGAATAGATGACGTGATAGCTTCAAGTAAGTCTGGAGCTGGCGGTCCTCCTGGTATGCCTCCAGGAATGGGAGAAATGTAAACAGTAACAAGCACAATACATCCCAATTTCTATTTCCTTTTTGCTCATTTTTTTAATTCTATCCCAATTACCTGCTTTACCCATTTTCCTGTATGACTTGTTTTTTGTAGTCTGTGCAGATATTCAGTCCAGGAAATTTCGCCATAGGCTTTTTTCCAAGCTTCATAATGAGCCTTTAGAGACTGTAATGCCTCGTAATGATATTCACAATAATGGCTTTCTACAGCCTTCCTCACACATAGTATACATCTGGAATCTAGATTGCTACTCATTTTATTTTGCCTGAATCACCCATTTCATTGCAATAACGTCGAAGAAATAAATTGCAAATTGTTTACCCAGTTCATGATTTCTTACTTGTATATGAATAGAATCTGTGATATGTTCAATTTTTTCAACTGCATACTCAAACTGCGGGCCAAGGTCATTTGTTAGTAAAAACACTATCCCTAAGTTTATTTCATCTGAGATTCCCGAAAACGATATTATTATTTTTAGTCCTTTGTTACCTCTTCGACGCTTCATTTCATTAAATAGGACCTTAAAATTCTGCCAATTATCAAAACCAAATAGTCTAAAGAAATTATCGTCGTAGGGCACGGGAAAATTGATTTTTAGCAGGGTTACATACCCAGATTCTTCATCCAAAATTTCCTCATCTACGGCGGAAAACTTGGACAAGATATTATAGATTACTTCTATCTCGAATGGCGATAATCCAAAGTATTCGAATATAATCGAATCATCCAATTCAGGTATTGATTGTATTACAATGGATTAATCTTTTGATATTGTGAATTAGTGTCGTAACTATTTCGGTAGATTTTTAAGTGTACGTGAATACAAATTCGTCGACGATTGAACTCAATTAAGATTCTCGAAAAGGATAATAATCATATTGAAATTGAATTTAATGATATTCCAAGACAGTATGTTAATGCTTTAAGAAGACTGTCCATCAGTCAAGTTCCTACCTTTGCAATTGATGATGTAGTTGTACTTGAAAACTCATCTGTCATGCATGATGAGGCTATTGCTCATAGACTGGGACTGATTCCATTGCGAACAGATCTAGAAAGGTTTGTGATGCCGGACCTTTGTGATTGTAAGAGCACTCTTGGCTGTTCTAAGTGCCGAGTACTATTAGTTCTAGATGCTGAATCTCAAGACAAAACCAAAGTAATTACTTCTGCAGATTTAATATCTGAAGATGATGTAGTGAAACCTGTCAATAATGAAATACCAATAGTAACTCTGGCACCCGGTCAAAAACTAAAGTTTGAGGCATACGCAAGACTGGGAACAGGAAAAAGTCATGCAAAATGGCAGCCAACTTCTGTAGCGGTAGTGAAAGATAGCAAAAAAGAGGATGATTGCGTTCTGGTGATAGAAACTAATGGTGCATTAACACCACAAGAGATTGTATTGGAAGCAGCAAAGATACTTAACTCAAAAATAAAGGATTTTGATAATGTTATTCAATCTTTATCGGTACCAAAGAATAATTAGATATAGGTTTATTTGGGGTCTATAGGATAGCGAGTATATTTCATGTTTCCTGATACTTTAAACAACACGATTTGGACCCTAAGGAATGCATCAAAGCAAAATAAAGTGCCAATATGGAAAGCTGTCATTAAAGAGGTTTCTAGGTCGAGATCTAATAGAAGGCAAGTTAACATTGGTCAATTGGCCCATGTTACTAAGGATAAAGAAATTGTAATAGTGCCAGGCAAAATATTGGGTTCAGGTGACATTAGTCACAAGCTAACAATATGGTGTTTTGCGATATCCGAAGCAGCTACGAAAAAAATACTTGACGCAGGTGGAAAAATTCTTGCTCTGGATAATTTGATAAAAAAATATCCAGATGGTAAGGGGGTTAGATTGATTGGTTAAGCAACTTGCTGAACAAAAACAAAAGCCGCAGACTTTGACTATTGACGCTAAGGATTGTATTGCCGGAAGAATGTGTTCCCATATTTCAAAACTTTTGCTCCAGGGTAATCATGTAAGAGTGGTAAACGCTGAAAAAAGTATGATATCGGGTAATAGATACAAAACTATAGAAGAGTATAAAGAGTATCTAACAATTGCGTCTAATACAAATCCTATACATGGTCCATTTCATCCAAGGATGCCTGATAGGATTCTTACAAGGATGGTTAGAGGTATGTTACCAAAAAGAAAATCTAGTGGATTGACGGCTTTAAAGAGATTGAGAATATATGTAGCAGTTCCACCCGACCTAAAGAACGCGAAACTTGAAACATTTGAGGATTCTAAAATTAGAAAGCCATCATCATATTTTATAACACTTGGCGAATTGGCAAAACAGATTGGTTGGAAGGGGTTAGACAGTTATGAATAAGATAGATCTTTATCCAGGACAAAGAAAATCAAGTAGGGCTGTTGCTACAATTTCAAAGGGGAGCGGAAAAGTTAGAATAAACAACATACCAGCAGAGTTACTCAATTCCGAAGTGGCAAGAGAACTAGTTCTTGTTCCGCTTAAACTAATAGGCGAATATAGAGACAAGGTGGACATTAGTGTCAAGGTGCACGGGGGCGGTTTTATGGGACAGGCATTTGCAAGTACGGTTGCAATCTGTAGAGCATTAACGGGTACCGGAAAGGGCGGAAGAGATCCAAAAGATCATCCATTTGCAAGAAGTGTTCGTACAGAAATTCGTAAAAGAATTACCGAATTTGACAGACACTTGTTATCAGGCGACCCCAGACAAACTGAATCAAAGAAGTTTGGTGGATCCGGCGCAAGACGCAGAAAACAAAAATCATACCGTTAAATTTTTACTCTATTTTTTGTCATTGTGAGTCCAACGATTCTAGTAGTCTATTAATTCTATTATCCACTACTAAAATATCGCCGGCGATTTTATCTTTTTACAATATCCTTACGATCTGGAGATATATAGAATTCAGATAACTTTTTGTCATAACACATACTACAAAGATAACCAGAAATGTTCCACTCGCTCATTGACTTGTACCTAAAAGTCAACTTGTTACCACACAGGGCACATTTTAACTCATTCTTATCCATCAGTATGAGTCCAATCTAGAGTAAATTAAAAGTTGTGAAAAAATCAGTTCTCGTATCTTGGTTTGAAATTCCATCCATCATCAAATTATTCAAGATTCGATATTATAGGCAATATTTTAAATTAGGACCCTAAGGTCACCATACACACATTACAATGAGCGCTAAAGAATCATATAACAAAGTATTTGATCTTCTTGAAAAGCATCATAATTGGTTTAAATCATCAATACCTCTAATTGCAAGTGAAAATATTCCCAGTCCCGCAGTACGAGAAGCGATTGTATCTGACTTTGGCAATAGATATGCAGAAGGATGGCCTGGCGAACGGGTCTATGCTGGTTGTATTTACATTGATGAAGTGGAAATTATATGTAATGAATTAGCAAAAAAGGTTTTCAAATCTGAATTTGCGGACTGTAGAGCTACCTCCGGTGTAGTTGCAAATCTTGCAATATATTCCGCCTTTTCTAATCCTGGAGACTACATGCTAGCTGCATCTATTCCAACTGGGGGACATATTTCACACGGCAAGAAAGAACACTCAGGAACTGCTGGTCTTGTACATGGACTTAACATAGAGCATTATCCTTTCTCCAAGGAAGACATGACTATCGATGTTGATGCCACCAAGAAAAAGGTCAGTGAAATGATTTCAAATGGCAAGAAACCTGCCATTGCAATGTTTGGAGGAAGTCTATTCCTATTTCCTCATCCAGTCAAAGAATTGGCCAGTTTTATGCACGACAATGGTATTTACATCAATTATGATGGAGCGCATGTAGCCGGATTGATTGCCGGTGGACAATTTCAAGATCCAATTGGGGAGGGCACAGATTCTATGACAATGAGTTCCCACAAAACTCTTTGGGGTCCGCAGGGAGGAATAATTGTTTCACTAGAACGGTACGCAGATAGTATAAAGAAAGCTATTTTTCCTGGAAATACAAGCAGCCATCATCTTCATCACGTGGCCGGAAAAGCAATAGCATTAGCAGAATCCTTAGAATTTGGAAAGGAATATGCAAAACAAGTTATAAGTAATGCAAAAACTCTTGCCGAATCACTTGCAAATTTTGGTTTTAGAGTTTTAGGTGAAAAACGTGGATATACAGAATCACATCAGCTGGCTGTAGATGTTTCCAATTTTGGAGATGGGGGGACGATTGAAAAAGAATTAGAGAAAGCAAACATTATTCTTAACAGACAGCTTTTACCAGGTGATATCAAATCTGGTAAACATTATATGCATCCCAGCGGAGTTAGAATAGGTGTTCCTGAAGTAACCCGATTAGGTATGAAGGAAAGTGAAATGAAAGAGATAGCATCTTTTATCAAACAGATTGTAATAGACAAATCAGATCCCAACAAAGTTGCAGGTGATGTATCCAAGTTCCGGGAGCAATTTCAAAAAGTACATTACGCATTTGAAAATGCGACTGACGCTTATGAATATATCAAAATACGAGCTTAATTAAAGCCACATCGATAAACAGCCAGGTAGTATTGCAGATCTAAAATCACGTTCACAAATTGCTGATAATAGATTAATGATATTATCAAATATTATTCACACGGTGTTTAGCTTTATTGACTAAAAATGACTCGAAATTCCAGGAAAGCATTAAAATTTTTTAGATAA
>DAIRDV010000017.1:0-10072 GCA_036795955.1 Nitrososphaeraceae archaeon
AAATATTTTCATATTCTTACATTGCAAAAAAATAATACTGTAATAATTTCGGATGATCGAAATTCTGCCCTTGCAAAGAAGATTTCATTAGATTTGGATGTAGAGTACAAGAACGCACAGTTGCGCTTATTTGCTGATGGAGAAAGCAAAATTAGGCTAGAAAATGTAGCAGAAAACAACTGCATAATCATAAATTCCACCTATCCTCCAACTGACAGACATCTTTTACAATTATTCATGATTATCTATAAATGCAAGCAAGACGGCGCCAGAAACATTTGTGTAGTAAGTCCATATTTAGCGTACACGAGACAGGATAAGGTATTTGTCGAAGGAGAGATAGCAACTAATAATCTAATCGGGGAAATTCTAGCAACACTAGGAACTACAAAATTGATAACTATTGACAGTCACAATCCAAGTGCAGCCAATTACTCTTACGAAACAGTAGATCTCACCGCCATCCCATCTCTTGCAAACTTTGCTAAAAAAAATTTTCGACTAAAGGACCCCATAGTCATTTCACCTGATGAAGGGGGAATACAAAGAGCAAAGAGATTCGCAGAGTTAATCAATACAAATATGCTGTCTCTCATAAAGACTCGAGATAGATTCACCGGCGATGTATCAATTTCAATTGATGAATCCCAATCTGTGAACAAAAGAGACGCCCTCATTGTGGATGATATGATAAGTACAGGTAGTAGTATAGTAAAAGCCACTGAAATATTGAAAAAGAATAATATTGCTAATGTGTATGTTTTGTGTACTCATGCGCTCTTACTCGACGATGCGAAGGATAAATTACTCAAAGCTGGTATCAAAGAAATTATATCTACAAATTCAATTCCAAATGACTTTGCTAAAGTTGATTTAAGTGGTGTTATTTCGGATTATTTTTCAAATCATTGATTGAATTTAATTAAATTAGAAATCAATTTCAAACTTTTATAATAATTGTAACCTGATTGTTAATAGTTCTATCAAGCTCTTCAATTACTGCTTTCAAGACATGTGTAGTAGACGACAAACTGGAAAAATCCAATAACCTTTTCCCATCAACTATATGAATCTGTGGAGCGAGTTCATCTTTAGAGAGACCGCGTTCTTTAATTAAAGATTGAATCTTAGATTTCATTTCTTTGGGATCACCACTATACACTTCTGCATTCTCAATTGAGACCCTTACATGACCGTATTTATCAAGAACTAAAACAGGTTGCTTTTTTGATTTCAGAAATAATTTCTTTTTATGAATTTCACAAGCGAAGATGTAATAATCCTTCATATCATAAATTCTATGTACTCCTTCATTGATACCAAATAACTCACAAGCCAGCACTTCTGCTTCTTCGTCATCGATTTCTTTTGTATCACTTCCACCCACATCTAATTTCATATTTCCGTAAACAGTAACACGTAAGAGAGACTTTTCGCTAATATATTCAGATTGAGTAGAAATTGATTCAGGAAGCGCTCCTTTAGAAATAGCGATTTTTTCAACTTCCTGAATAAAAGCTGAGATGTCGTGAGGACTAGGATTATCTATTAATTTTTCCCTTTCCTCTCGTATAGATGCCGTACAAACACCAATAGATGAGATAACTTCTGAGTTGTCAGCAATTCTATATTGAGTATTTAATTTGTCCGCAATCAATGGTACAAGAACCGAAGCGCCTCCACCACCACCAATTAATATAAATTTTTCATCTTTTATTTTATATTCCTTTAGTAAGTTTCTAATTGTCTGCAATATCTTTCTGGTTGACAATTCAAGAATTTTGTTTGCAACATCTTCCATGTTCATACCTAATCTCTGTCCTAAAATTGATAACGCTAACTGTGCAGATTGTTTGTTACCTTTTGCGTAATCATCATTGGGGATAAGTCCTAGTGCATTTGCCGCACATGTAGTGGTTATCGCAAATCTCTTACCAGCCCCAACTTCGATTCCTATATAATCAATCGGATCGCCATCTTTAGGCATAAATGTTACTATCTGTCCTCCTTCTAAATCTTGAGGTTCAGCAAAGCATGAATATTTCAATCCAGAGATATGCGCCGATCTAGGTCCCACATCGGTTATCTTCTTACCCGACCACCTCACAAGAGAACCACCAGCAATCCCCACTACTCTGACATCCAGAGATTTTATGCATGTCGGATGGTCCATGATTGTTACGTATTTAACTTCAGGTTTACCATTCTTTATAACACAAATGTTTGTTGAAGTACCCCCAACTTCAATAAAAATTCCATTAAGTATTCTTAAATGTAATAATGCACCTGCGACACTTGCAGCCGGTCCGGATAAAACCGTCAAAATTGGTTTAGTTTTAAAAGTATTCATATCAGTTAAACCTCCATCTCCCTTCATTATTGTAATTGGTGCAGAGATTTTTTGCTCTCGGACGGCCTTTTCTACATATCTTGCAGTACCTATTGCTTTTGGTAATATGCTTGCATTTATCGCAGCGGTCAGAGTCCTTATTTCAAGACCATAAATTCCTGTCAGTTCGTGTCCTGCAGTTGCTGGTAAATCTGATTTTTGCATGACATATAATTCATTACTCGGATCATCTACACCATAAGCTTCACTAACTATGAGGACTTTTGCCCCTTCCTCCTTCAATTCATTTATTATTTGAGTGATTTCTTGACTGTCCAAGAACTTTGAGGTATCTAGGAATTTGTAGCAACTTTTCAAATATTTATTAGGTCCAAGTTTGATGTCGCCTAAATTTGTTCTTTTAACGATATCATTTTTTTCCAAACTTACTCCCATGCCAATTATTCCCACCTTTGCAGTGTCTCCTTCCAATAACGCATTAACAGCTTGAGTAGTACTGTGGGAGATTAATTCAATATTTGATTCGCTAATTTTCTCTTTATTTATGAGTTTCATTAAGGATTCTACAATACCAGTTGAAACACCTTCGTCCGAGAAATGTGAAGTGGGAACCGTGACTTTTCCTATTATCTGGCCAGTACTCATATCTATTGCTACTGATTTTGTAAAGGTGCCTCCAACATCAACACCGATTCTTATTCTACTCATCACAAAAACCGCATGATATTTTTCTCATCATCACTTATTATTTAAATCCTGTTAGATTTTGACGACATAAACCTGCGAATTATATTGCAATCGTACTATTTGCTGGATTTAATATGACACTAATTTCAATATTTCCTGCCTATCCTTTAACAAAGGCATCCAATCAATATTTTCAGTTTTCCTTTTTGATTCATCAGCCAAAGCCTCGATTAAATGTTTGATTATCTCTTTACTGGGCATTGCAGTAGTATCAAACTGGATTATCATTTCTTTACCAAATTTTTTTATACTATCATACAAAGTCATACCTAGAATTTCGCTAGTTATATTTTCCCTAATTTTCCTCAAATCATAATTTCTTTTCTTAAAAGTTTGTAGAAGGTTTTCTGGGGAACGCCTTAAAACTACGACCAAATCAACCTGATTGGGCACTAACAAATAAGGCGCAAGATGTCCTACAATAATAACGTCCTGATATTGCTTTATTTCCTTTCTAAGCATTACCATTGCCTTTTTGAGGTAGACATCATAGACTTCTAATGTCTTATCTGTGAATACTAGATTATTTTTTATCACAAAATCATTTAAATTGATTATCTTGAATCCTAATTTTTTTGAAAGCATATTACTGAGAGTACGCTTTCCAACCCCTGGATTTCCTGTAATGACAATTCTTGACAACTACTCAGATAAGCGTAGCTCTAATTTTATCCTGTCGTTTTATTTTTTCATAATATCACAGAGAAGATAAATGAAAGACTTAAAACATGTATGCTTAAACAGGTTAATATTATATGAAAATAACGGTTTTAGGTTCCGGTAAAGAAGTTGGACGTTCTGGATTTCTGGTAACATCAGACAATTCTAATATTTTGTTAGACTATGGAGTGTTATTAAAGAGAGAGCCATCATTTCCAATTCACATTAGACCAAAAGATATCAGTACTGTTGTTCTTACCCACGCTCATTTGGATCATTCTGGATTTATACCATCACTTTTTTTATCTAATGCCAACATCTCCGTCTTAGGAACAAATCCAACCTTTGAACTTTCCAATTTACTTATCGAAGATATGATTAAAATCTCCGGCGATTATTTGCCATTCGATCATGCAGGCTTGTATAATATGATGAATCATTCAAAATCTCTACAATATAAAGAAAAACAATCAATAAATGACATGGAAATTACATTGCACGAATCGGGGCATATCATCGGAGGCTCATCAATAACCGTTGAAAATAAAGGCAAGCGAATTTTTTATACGGGCGATATAAACAGCAGGGGGTCAAAATTACTGAGACCGGCAGACTTGGATTTGCCCGAAGTTGATGTCTTGATAGTCGAAAGTACATATTCTCAAACAGAACAGACACCACGAGACCAATCTGAAAAAGCTCTGGTAGAATTTGCTAATGACGTTGTTGAAAGAGGGGGAACCCTTTTCATCCCTGCATTTTCCGTAGAAAGAGCACAAGAAATCGCATCTGTCCTGAAGGGCAGTAATTTCAAACATAAAATGGCTATGGATGGAATGGCATTGAAAGCCAATGAAATAATGTTAAGAAATCCATCATTTCTAAGGGATCCAGAAGTATTCAAAAAATTCCTTTCAGAAATCGAATGGGTTCAGGGATGGCATAGGCGAAAACAGTTGATAAAAGAGCCTGGAGTAATAATCTCTCCTGCAGGAATGCTAGTTGGTGGAACAGCGCTGTTCTATTTACAGGAAATTGCAAAAAGTCCTAATAATGGTATAGCTTTGGTTTCGTACCAAGGTAAAGGCACTCCCGGTAGACTTCTACTAGAAAAAAGACTTGTATCGTATAATGGCAGAATGAAAAATAGTCTTGCTGAAGTAAAACATTTCGAATTCTCAGGGCACAGTAGCAGAAGTGATCTGTTCGATGTTGTTGGCAAAATCAAAGGCAATCCTAAAGTCCTTACAGTTCATGGAGACGATATGTCATGTACCACATTCGCCAATGAAATCAAAGAAAAGTATGGATTTGATGCAATAGCTCCTGATAATGGGCAAATTATTGAAGTAAATTAGGAAATATACTCAAGCCCAATATTATTCTGATGCGATGCGAAATATTGGCTGGAAACTATTTTATAATGTTAATATTTATTCTAGGTTGAATGCAAACTTTTAATGTAACAAAATACCCCATTAATTTTAGTATTGCTTTAATTGTTGCAATATTCAGCTTATTACTAACTAATTCATTCGTACATGTCTCACACGGTTTGGAAACAAATCATATATTTTTTGGTGTAAATATGAAAGGATACTATACAAGTATGCCACAGAGTAGAATTATAGGAAGTGTTATGCCACCAAACTATTTTGACGACAGTTTCAAGCTAATTTCAGAAGCCGGTATGAATCATGTGCGTTTTGTATATTATTGGGAATCCTATGTAAAAGATCCCACGAATTTCATGCTCGAATTGCAATCTATAGCACAAGCTGCGGATAAATATAATGTTAATGTAATTTATGATAACCATCAATTTCACACTTCGTCATGGTTTAATCCACAAAGAGGAACTGGATTCCCTTCATTCCTGTTTCAGAACAACCCATCCTACCCTGCTGGAAATGGTGGTGGCCCTAAATATGAACCTGCAAAACTTTGGTGGACAGATTGGTGGAATCGAGCAGTTAAGGATGCAAATGGTACTGATGGATGGACTTTACAAGCTGAGTTCTTGGAGAAAATAATTAATACTTTAGACAGTCATAAAAGCACCTTAGGTTATGAAATCCTTAGCGAGCCACAAGTTCATAATGCTGACCAGTGGGAAAAAATTGGAAAGTACAATACATTTATTGTCAATGAATTGAGAAAATTCACAGACAAAGTACTTGCTTATAGTATGAACATCCCTGTCGACCTGAAAAGTCCTATAAACCTAATTCCAGAAAATCTAGCCAAAATGAAGCCACAAAACAGCACAAACGTAGTTTTTAAGATAAGCATATACGGACTACCAACAGGCTCATATCAACAACAAAGGTTGAATACTTTTCTCCAGGCTTCAAATTTGACTGGGGTTCCACTCTACATAGGAGAATGGAACAATGTTCTAAGGGAGCAAGTTATTAATGAAGAAGGAGCAACAGTATTTGAGATCAATCCTTTTGAGAGTGACATTACTCAACAAGAAGCGAATCAGTTTGTCAAGACTTTCAAGGATCTCGGTATTTGGGGTTTAGCTTACTGGAAATGGGACTATGTATTGCAACAAACTCCGAATTTTAATTTGATCTCAATAAGTGATAACGGGGATATAGTTACTAACAAATACTTTAAACAATTAAAGACTGCATTAGAAAGTAATTATGGCAATCAACTTAGTCAAGAGAGTATCAATGATACAACAAACTAATATGATTTATTTTTGAATATGTAAAATACATCATTTTGAATTCTAATGATAGTAAAAAATACTGATCCATATAAAATAAAAAAATGTATAACATGTAAGAAAGAAATTCAACTCCAAGAAAAATATTTTACATATCCACTTTCATTTCAATGCATATGCTTGAATTGTTCACTGAAGGAAATTCCCAAAATAATTGAGGTTCTAGAAGCGGATCTTGTGAAAACAAAAGGATTGTTAAATTGAGACAAGTGTTGTTTAATAACAAATTCATATGCTGTTAAATTCAAATTTTAATCCTGAAATTAGTATCAATAGTGGACAGGTGTTCTTATGGGAAAAACATAAAAATACGTGGTATGGAATCTATGGAGAACACGTTCTGAAATTTTCTATTAAAAATAGTAAATTAATATTTTATTCAACGCCAGGATTTGATAATTGGGAAAATTTTATTTTTAGGTTAGATGATAATATTCACAATATTTTTTCCAATTTTTCAAATGATACTTTTCTGCTTAAATTAGTCAAAAAATACAACGGATTGCGTCTGTTACGTCAGGATCCCTACCAGTGTATGATTTCTTTCGCATGCTCTAGTAATACAAACATCTCAATGATACGAATCATGCTAAAAAATCTATCTATGAAATTTGGGACAAAGAAAGAGATTGATAATCAACTATTCTTTACCTTCCCTTCAATGAAGAATCTGTATAACGCATCCATTAACGATTTATGTTCCTGTAGTGTAGGGTATAGAGCGAAAGCTATCAAGTCTATTGCAGAAAAAATTGTATCAGGGCAACTAACTATAGATGAATTAAATCGCCATACATATGATGAGGCTAGAGCGTTACTTACGAGTATTTACGGAATAGGAAACAAAATTGCCGACTGTATTTTGTTGTTTTCTTTAGAAAAGACAGAGGCATTTCCAATTGACGTTTGGATGGGCCGGGCATTAGTAATGTACTATAAAAAATTAATTGACAGCAGTAAAGTGACATTTATGAACGAAAACACGAAACTAAGTAATAACCAATATTCAATCTTATCAGAAATAATGAGAAAACATTTTGGTAAATACGCAGGTTACGCCCAACAGTATCTTTATTACCACATTAGAAATATCAAAAATAAAAAATGGTAACATCAATCATCACTTTTCGCGTACGTCAAACTATGCTTCTTATCCAAATTCAATCTTCCATAAGGATTCTAAATCGGATTTTATCTCACTATTTTTAGATAGTTGTTGATTTTCAAAATATCGATACCCACATTCGTCCATTACCTGTTCAAAATCGTATTTGGTTTGGTACTTTTTTTGGTCATGAATTAATACTTCTCTAATTTTGTCAGCATGTGCCAAATTCTTTGCGTAAACATACCATAGATTGTGAGCTCCGCGTAGGGCAAACAAGTAATTGTATAATTCCTTTGACATCTTGGTATAATATTTATTCATCATTTCGTGATTTACATCAATCCATGATGGAGTTCTCCACCAAGCTATTCTTTCAAATCCAAACTCCTCGAACTCCGCTCCCAAGCTAATTCCTTGGTCAAGAGTTGTCACTATGACGTCTGTTTTACTAGCCACAGCTTTTCTAAAATCAACCCCCGGGTCCATCCATCCTACAAATATTAGATCATACTCTTCATTCAAATCCAATGATACATCTTTAATCTGAATATGATCTGGCTTTACCCTGTTAAATTCATAGAAAATTCCAGCGTCCTTTTCTATACCAATAGCATTTGGTATAAATTCTCTAATTTTTTCCAAGAAATCTCCATATCCACATCCCACATCCAAATACCTTGGATTAGGAGAAATTGATTTTGCTAATGCAACCACACGCAGAACATCTACTTTTCGATAACCAAAATACGTACCGCAAATATATGGAAATATGAAACGTTCATGTAAAGGAGAAACGGAAGAATTTCTAAACTTTCTTAACTCTTCATAAGCTTCATATAATTTTCGGGTGCTGTACGTCTTGGTATTGTATATCATTTTAGTCAAAGGATACCTTCCATAAAGCTCTCTTCGGTGTTATGATTGGAAGTTCTTCGTTATAATGAAATCCACATTCATCCATTAATCCTTCAAAATCATATTTGTCAACGTCTAAAGAAAGCTCCGCTTCTTTCTTAATCCAAGACCTTAATGTGTTATCAATGATCGATGATAACTCTTTTTTTGCATATACATACCACATTGTATGGGCAGATCGCAATTTGAATAATTCCTTTTTTATCTCATTTGCAAGTGGCGTATAATAATTATTCATGATCTGATAGTTAACATCAATCCATGATGGAGTTCTCCACCAAGCTATCCTTTCAAATCCAAACTCTTCATATTCACATCCGCCGCTTATACCACATTGTCCTCCTGCATCAAAATTAGTGATAATACAATTAGTGGATCTTGCCACAGCTTTTCTAAAATCAACCCCCGGGTCCATCCATCCTACAAATATTAGATCATACTCTTCATTCAAATCCAATGATACATCTTTAATCTGAATATGATCTGGCTTTACCCTGTTAAATTCATAGAAAATTCCAGCGTCCTTTTCTATACCAATAGCATTTGGTATAAATTCTCTAATTTTTTCCAAGAAATCTCCATATCCACATCCCACATCCAAATACCTTGGATTAGGAGAAATTGATTTTGCTAATGCAACCACACGCAGAACATCTACTTTTCGATAACCAAAATACGTACCGCAAATATATGGAAATATGAAACGTTCATGAAACGTAAATTTGCTATTTTTCTTGAACTCTTTGTATTTTAAGTATGCTCCTCGAAGATCGTTAATTTGAAATGGCATACATTAGTAGATTAGAAATTTTACTCAAATTTAACCTATTATTTTAATTTTAAATAATGAGCAATTTGCTCAATTAATTGACAAAGTTGTTTAGTATCAAATTGCCAAAAGGCTTATAAAGTTCTTCTATGACTTTTCAGTATGCGTAAATTTGATGAATGGTGGAATTCTGTTCCCGCTGATCTGAAGACAAAAGCTCGTAAAGGTGATGAAGGAAACAAACCATTGTTAAACCAGGTTAACTATGTTTTACTTCATCTTCATCTAGCTGGAAAACACGATGCAAAACCAAGTCACGATGAATTGAAGGATTGGCTTCACAGCGGCCAAGTTGACGTCTTAAGGATGAACAAGTAGTCAACTTATCCATTTTCTTTTTTATTAGTTCTAGATTTTTTATAACAGTGTTTTGCATTAAGCATAGTGTTTAAATAGTTTCGAACATATGCTCCTTTAGTGATTTAGTAGATTGCCTATTGCAATACTTCCAGATGTTGATGAACAAAGATGTATCGGCTGTGCTCTATGTGTCGAAATTTGTACTGCTCTTGGTCCAGATGTATTGAGGGTAAAACCAGTTGAGGGATGGAAGAGAGGTAAAGCTTTTGTATTCTATCCTGAAAGATGCATTTCAGATGGTGCATGTGTAGGCGTTTGTCCAACTCATGCTATATTCTGGATGAGACCAATGGAATATACAGCAGGACAACCAGTTCCTTTACACAAGAACGGTGTATTCGACAAGGGTTGGGAAGAAGGCTA
>DAIRDV010000018.1:0-9501 GCA_036795955.1 Nitrososphaeraceae archaeon
AATACCTACAGTACCGCTCTGAGAAAGAAAAGCCACATTTCCTTGTTTTGGTCTTAACATTCTTAGATGTCCTTGAAATGCACAATCCAATCTATTGTCTCCGTTAAAAATACCGATGCAGTTTGGACCAATTATTCTAATATTTAATTCGCGTGAAAGATCCTGCACTCGTTTCTCGATTTGGGCACGTTCTCCTCCTAATTCTTTACCTCCACCAGAGATTATTACCATATTGTGAATATTCTTCTTTCCACATTCTGCAAGAAGGTCGGGGACAAACTTAAGATCAACGGTAACAATTACGACATCAATTGGATCTTTGATGTCCAATAAATTCTTGTATGCCTTGACGTCCATTATTTCTGGATAACCTTTTGCGTTCACAGGATAAACCTTTCCCTTGTACTCATGTTTTACAAGACTCTCCATAACTGAGTTCCCTATTTTGCCTGGCTCTGGTGATGCTCCTATTAATGCGACCGATTTTGCATTAAAGAATAGGTCCATGAAACTTGCGTCGGGATTTGCGTTGGATATGGCATCATCTGAAGATTTATCCTTAAGTATAATCTTTGCATCAACAACAAAATAGCCGTCAGGGTATACGACAACTGGATTAAAATCAATGCTCTCATATTTTCCAGCCAAATCTACCCCTAGTGTTCCAATATTTACGATTGCTTCAGAAATCATGTCCATGTTAATGGCCTTTGATCCTCTAAACCCTTTGAGGATGTTGCTACCTCTTAGAGAATTCAGCATTTTGATCGCATCATCTTTCGTAATGGGAAGAACTCTGAATGATACGTCCTTGAATAACTCCGTGTATATGCCCCCTAATCCAACCATAATTGACGGACCAAATTGCAAGTCATTTTGGAGTCCAACAATTAATTCAACTCCATTTGGAACCATTTTTTCTAATAAGACCCCTTTAACATCAAATTTTTCTTTTAGCCTATGATACATGTCATCAAAAGCTTTTTTGACATCATCCTCAGACTTTAATCCTACTTTTACTCCCCCAACATCTGTCTTGTGTAAAATATCGGCTGAAACAATTTTTGCTACAAGAGGAAATCCAATCTCCTTTGACCTCTTTACGGCTTCATCACTACTAGTTACGAGTGCGTACTGAGGAACTTTGATTCCATATTCGCTTAGAATTTCTTTTGACGATTCTTCGGTTATTACTTTTGGATTACCCTTTGAAGAGTCGACGATGTTTTGGATCTTTTGTTTATCAACCATGTTAATGAGAAAGGGTTTTCTTTGTTTTTAATTAACTTTACTCAACTCTCCTTCTATGAAGACAAAGAAATTATCTTATCGATCTAATACTGTATTTTTTAAATAAAGTCGGTAACTTCAAAAATTGAATAGGACGATTAAAAATGCCTGAAATTTTATTATTTGGTAGTATCTGATTCATTAGTTCTTCATGTATTTGCATATATTGCATTCCTTTTGTAGTAATGGTTATCTTATTGTTTTGACCCTCTGAATAAATTAGTAAGTTATACTTTCTCAATTCAAACAGAAATTTGATTAGTTCTTGCATCGTAATATTGGATTTTAATATAGAATATAATTCCTCATAGTCACAATTTCTGTACGCATTTCTTAAGATAATAGCAATTACGTCTAACTTGCTGAGTGATTCCACAAAAGATAAGCAATTATATAAAATAAAAACTTCGTCATTAACTCTTATAGTAAATGGATTTTCACTTTTTCCAGTAATTTTGTCGGTATAATCGTAAGAACAAAGTTGATGGTAAATTAATAATAGATATTGACATGTTTTCTATAACAAATATGCTGAAGAGACTGCGTTGGCTATCAAGCTGAAAGTTTCAAAGATAAAATTGTTACCACGAATGATATAAAGGTGCCCTAGTAAGATCTATTTTTGTATGAAATAATTCATAGGTACATTTTCATACTAAATGGTAAATATGTCCTGATTTTCTTGTTTTCCAAATACATACATGTTTGAAGTCAAATTGAATGCTTTTGATTCTTCATACATTTCCAAGTAATTTTTTCCTTTGTCTGTGGTATGATATGTGACAGAACCTTCAGACAAATTGCTTCTCTCAATAACAAGGTCATTTAATACCAAAATTTTGATGTATTTTTTGATTTGACTGTAATTCAAATGTGCTTTTGACATGATGGAGGATTTTCTTTCTCCATTGATAGCGGTAAACAATATCATGGCGATAATATCAGTAGTACTCCGATAATTCAATATGCCCAGTACTGGGAAATCTGTCTATAAATAGAAGAGTAGAGAATTATCTGGCTTTTGACTAGCTAACATTTACTTTTTCTCATTGAAATGGCTTGATAAAATAAGAGACAATTGGCTATTTGTACGCAACAACAATTATCGCGCCTCCAAACATTTTTTTAGTGAATTTGACCGTCGAAAATTTCTCAAGAAGGAGATCATTTAACTTACCATTCTTGGGCCATCGTAAAAAAGTTCCGTACAATGTCTTAAATTTCAAACCCTTCTTACCAGAAACGGAATATGCAATTATGCCAAGAACATATTTCAAGTAAAATGCAACGGAGCTTCTAAGGAACATATTATCGGGTTTCCCTATATCGACAATAATAAATCTTCCATTATTTTTTAGGACCCTATGAATTTCTGAGATTGCCTCAACTAGAGAGAAGGCATCCCTTAGAGAGTATCCACAAAGAACATCATCGATCGTTGATTCTCTAAATGGCAAGAATTCGAAAACTCCACACGATAGTTTGAGTCTTTGATTTACCCGACTCTGCGCATGGTGTAGCATCTCGGGGATTGGATCATGAAGAATTATCTGGGCATTTCCGCTTAGGATCTCCAATGCCATAGACGACATATTGCCAAAACCCGAACCAGCATCAAGTATCAAATCACCATGACAAATTTGACCATTCAGTCCTAAATGCCTGTATTTGTCATCTTGGCCCAACGAAATACTCTTGTTGACCTTGTCGTAAACTGGAATAATGCTTCTCAATACTCCGATGACTTCTTTCCAATAGTTAAGTCCCAGTCCTGACAATTACCAAGTTTAAAAAATGAATGGCTATTTCTTATTTTGGAATAGCAAATCTACTAATTCTTAACGCGTTTATTCTATAAACTCGAGTATGACCTTCATGTTAATCCGTAAATTGGTTCATAAAATTGATAAGGGACTCATAATTATCAAATAATGTCTGAGAAAATGGAGTACATATGTGAATCTTGTGGTACGCTATTAGTTCATAGTAATGAAGTGACTCTCGATAGTATGAAGGACGTTCACAATCAGCTGTGTTCGGTAAAGAGGCAAAATATAGTTACACCTGTTCCACAGGTGACCCAGCGACCTTCGTCTGCGCAACCGTCTGTTTCAACAACACCTCAAGCTCAAACTGCACTGAATCCTCCATCCCCACAACAGGCTACAGCAACACCAGCTTCGGGTGGCGAGACAACTATTTCCTTAACAGGTAGCGGGACGAACTATTCAAAGGTTGAAGGCCCAATTGATCCAGAGTTCAAAACAAAGCGACAGGTGAAAGGCATGTATCAAGGAATAAAGATATGGGGTCCCGTAGATGCGCCAGGACAACTTGGGATTTGGGGTACCGAGGTTACAGTTGATTTTGATATCTGCGTTGCCGATGGGGCGTGTATCGAGGCTTGTCCCGTAAATGTATACGAATGGTTGGATACACCAGGCCATCCGGCGTCAGAGAAGAAACCATTTATGATAAGAGAAAAGGATTGTATTTTCTGCATGGCATGTGAAAATGTTTGTCCCCCACAGTGCGTAAAGATATTCCAAAAAAGTTAGTAATATTTAGACGTCAAACTAGCAATACTGAATATTGATGTTTGACATTGTAGCTACCGGCGGTACTTTTGATATTTTGCACAAGGGTCATTATGTGCTTTTACTTAAGGCATTTGAAGTTGGAAAACATGTAATAATTGGTTTAAGTAGTGACTATTATGTAAAGCAGAAAAAGAAGCAAATTACCAATGACTATCCCATTCGACTAAAAAATTTGAGGAACTTTATTGCAGAAAAATTCAATAAATCCAACTATTCAATTTACGAACTAAATAATTTTTATGGTCCGACCGTATTGAATAGGGAAGTGGAGGCTATCGTTACCACTGAATCATCTAAGGAGAATTGTCTTAAAATTAATAATTTAAGAGAATCAAAAAATATTGGGAAATTGGAAATTGTTATTGTTCCATTAGTAGAGGATCATGAAGGTAAAGTGATATCTTCAACAAGAATAAGACATGGTGAAATAGACTGGAATGGAAAAAAACTATCTTGAATTGATTAGTGGAATTTCATGATTCTTGATTTCTCTGTAAATGTAGACATTCAGAACTGATTTAGTCTGTTTGGACCTTTAAGATATTGGAAAAGTAATTCACTTAAAATTAAGCATGGACAACATTCAAGATATTTTCCTGCCCAAATGTCCTAATAACTATCATAGTTCCGAATATTAATTCTCCTATAAATTCCCTTAATTTAACTGCATTTATGTTATCCTTCATAAGAACAACATGACATGACTTGTCTTTTAACATCAGTATTATCTCATTATCAATGATTTTAATAACTTCAATCACAAAGTGGACACTATCTTTGTCAGGCAATAGCATACTACCTAATTTTTCGGTTTCGTACGAGTCAAGACATTCAAATCTCGTCACTTTTTCCAACCGATTAACTTTCCTCACTATACATAAAATCGGAAACAATGTCTTTCGCTTTTTCTCTCCGCTCCTGGAACATTGATATAAATGCAGTGGAATCGTCGGACAAATCATGTTTACATTCTCCACAAAGTAGATTTCCGCTCCTGCATTTTAGTTCTCTTTCATTTGATTCTGTAGGGGTGTCAAATAAAAATTTGAGATATGAGAATACGGTACATACGCTAGGATTTCCACCCAATTTTTTCTGAAGTGCAATAGTAGGTTGACCTCCAGTGAAAGCATTTGATATTTTCTCTTCTATTATTTTTGTTTCGTCTGTGGTGAATATCGCGGTTTCAGGACTTGATGATGACATCTTTCCTATTGTTTGTAGACTCGGTAAAAATTTACTATGTATCTGAGCAGGCTTATAAAATCCAATTTTTTCTGCAATATCTCGTGTCAATCTCCAATAGGGGTCCTGATCTATTGCAGCGGGTATAAGTACAGGAGTAGGTTTTCCTTCGATAATTGACGGAAGAAAACAGGGGACAGCCTGAAGCGAGGGAAAACCAATCATTCCGATATTAGTTGAATTCGTAAAACCGAATACGCTTTTTGCTGTTGAAAACGTTATCCTTTTTGCTATTTCAAGTGAAGTTGAATAAAGATGCTTGATATGTCTCGAATTAATAATAATTTTCGTTTTACTCTTTTTAAAACCAATTGCAATTATGTCAAGGATATTCTCATAGACGTTCTTCTTGATTTCATCCATCGTTTGATTTCCAAACAAGAACTTTTCATCATCAGTTATCTGAAACAGAAGATTTGCATCAAATTTATCTTGCAAATGTTTGGTCAGGAACCATGGCATCAGATGTCCTAGATGAACCATACCGGATGGTCCTCTTCCAGTATACAAGTAAAATTTTTCATTATTATCATACTTGTTTAGTATCCAATCAAGGTCTCTATGTGAAAAAAAGAATTTGTATTTAAGTAAAGGATGTAACTCACCTGTAAAGGATTCGATTTTTTCAAGTAATTCGTTAGTAATTTCTTGAGTTCCGAATTTTTTTATTAATCGAGCATAATCTACGGATCCCTCGACTTTCCACGGGGTAACTTCAAAATCATCAGAATTCTCTTTGAATGATTCGCTCATTTTCCTATATATACAACAAATCGAGAGCTTTAAACGTTTAAAAAGTATTCCATCAATTTCTGATCCATATTTAAATGACGGAATTAAACTTGCATAAAATAGAGAAAAAAATTCTTCTTTCACTTGTAAATGACGATCATGCGGAGATTGAGAAACTTGCTGTCCTTACAAGCCTTTCACTGGATAATGTAAGACGCGGTATTGAGTGGCTAAAGTACAAGGGAATGGTATCCATTTCTATTCAAAAGGAATCAATACTAGAACTAATTCCCGAATCAGAAAATAAAAATTCTAAAGAAAAGAGTGAATCAACAGATATTGTAACATTACCCGAAAGAAGAATAATTAATGAGATAAAAAAAACAGGTCAAAAAAGTGTCAAGATTGGTGAGTTTGCTAAGCAATGCCATATATCAAATAGTGAATTCGGTGTAGGAATAAAAAATGCCATTAGAAATGGATGGTTGACGAAAGAATCTGACATTCTGAAGACTACAAATAATTCTGAGAGTCTATCATTCGAAGAGATTTTGTTAAATCAATTGTCAAAATTGAGAAGGATCAAACTTGCCCATTTATCTAAGGACGAATTACAAGGATTTACTCTCTTGAAGAATCGTCCTGGCTATATTAAGGAGAATGTTGAAAAATCCTTCCTTGTTTCTCTAACGAAGGAAGGGAAAAACCTTGTGCCTAAGATTAATCTAGACGAAAATAATGAGATAGGGACACTCACGTCTGAGATACTTAAAAGTGGTAAATGGAAAAATGAGAATTTTACACAAATAGACGTTACTTCGCCCGTACGCACTTTGCTCATGGGAAGAACACATCCCCTGACCGACATTATTGCTGAAATCAGAGAAATTTTTGTTTCTATGGGATTTTCTGAAATCGAAGGATCAACTATTCAATCTTGTTTTTGGAACTTTGATGTACTATTTACTCCCCAAGATCATCCAGCCCGGGATATGCAAGATACATTCTATCTGTCAAATTTAATTGATGAAAATATTAATTCTACGATCAGTAACAAAGTTGCGAATTTTCACAAGAATGAATGGAATTACAACTGGAACCTGGAAAAAGCAAAGAATACCGTTCTTCGTACACATACTACTCCGGTTACTATAAAATATCTTTCAGACAATAAGCCAACATATGGGCGGATCTTTTCTATTGGACGAGTTTTTAGGAATGAAAAAATGTCTTACAAACATTTAATGGAATTTCATCAGATCGAAGGAATTGTAATAGGTGAATCCATAAGTTTGAGAGATTTGATGGGTCTGCAAAAGCAATTTTATTCCAAGCTGGGCATAGAGAAGGTAAAATTCTGGCCAACATATTTTCCCTATACCGAACCGTCACTGCAATCGATGGTGTATATAGATAAAATAGGAAAGTGGATTGAGTTGTTTGGTATGGGTATGTTCAGACCGGAGGTTACTCAGTCGATTGGTATGGTGAACAATGTGCTTGCATGGGGAGGAGGTCTTGAACGAATCGCTATGATTCGTTACGGGTTAGATGATGTACGTGAACTTTATGACAACAAATTATCGTGGTTAAGGACACAATTAATATGCCCGTTGTAGAATTTCCCCTAGAAGATATCAGTAGATTATTTCCTGACTTTGATTTAGAATTTACTATTGATATGCTACCATTTTTAGGACTAGATATAGAATATAGGGATGATAGGTGTATTAAATTGGAATACAGTCCAAATCGACCTGATTTTTCAACTTATTATGGAATCACCAGAGCATTGAACGGTCTGCTTGGGAAAGAACTAGGAATTCCAAAGTTTGATTTAATTGAAAACAATAAGAATTTAATTAATGTGGAATCTTCTGTATCAAACATAAGACCATACATAGCAAGCATTGTTGCTAGAGGTCAAAAATTAAGTGATAAAACTATAAAACAGATTGTTTCTATGCAAGAAGATCTGCATAATGGCATAGGGAGAAAAAGGTCAAAGGCATCAATAGGATTTCATAACTTAGATGCGATTGAATTTCCACTGGTATACACAACAAGGCCTGCTAACCTGAAATTCGTACCGCTAGATTATTCCTTTTCATTGTCTTTGAGTGAAGTGTTAGAGAAAACCGACTCTGGCAAAAAATTCAAAGAGTTGCTGTTAGAATCCGTATATCCGGTTTTAATGGATTCCAAGGGAAATTTGCTATCTTTCCCTCCTGTCATAAATGCGGAGCATACACGCATTAAGGAAGGAGTTGAGAATTTGTTAGTAGAAGTTACTGGTACTGATAAGACAACCGTGGGCAAGGTTTTGGCAAACATAGCGGCAACACTGGCTGACATAGGATTCAGCTTAGAAAATGTCTCCATTAATCGGGATAATAACATGACAACTTCTTTCAACTCAATGGAAAATGCTATCTTAGATAACATCAAGACAGATTACATCAATAAGAAGCTAGGCTTATCACTTTCAGACGATGATGTGATACTCTGCCTGAGAAAAAGCAGATTGGATGCTAAAGTTACTGATGAGAATAACCTTAATTGCCTGATTCCCAGTTACAGAATCGATATTTTTAATCAGATGGATATTGTGGAGGAAGTGGCGATTGGTTATGGTATCTACAACATGGAACCAAGCCTACCAGAGTTTTCACTTTATGGTAACAAGAGCAAACAAAATTATTATTTTGATAAAGTGCGCCAAGCTTTGATAGGAATGGGATTAGTTGAAAATATCAATTTTATTTTGAGTAATAAGGATATTCATCTCAGAAAGATGAAAATTGAAAAATCTGACTTCTTTACAGTTAACAATTCCAAAAGCGAGGAACATGATATTTTAAGAAGATCACTTCTACCGTCACTGTTATTTTCATTATCCAAAAATATTCATGAGGAATATCCACAAAAATTGTTCGAAATTGGACAAGTTTTTCTTCCTGAACAGAAAAATTCCGAAAAATGGAATTTGTGCTGTGCTATTGCTTTTAATGGAGTTACCTTTACTGAAATTAAGGGTATACTTCAGACCCTAATGGAAATTTGTTTTGGTACTACGTTTGAAACGAAAGCTGCAGAGCACTCATCATACATTAGGGGTAGAAGTGCCGATATATTCTGCAAGGGAAAATCTGTTGGTCAAATAGGAGAAATTTCACCTTTACTAATAGATAGTTTTAAAATAAAAATGCCCGTTGCTGCATTTGATCTTGATCTCACTGAACTTTTACAAATTTAAGCAGAATGTTTATAATGAATTGACACAATCTTCATCCTACTTGGTCAATTGAGTAAGTTGACAAGTAGCCCCGGTAGAGAGTGCACTACGAGGTGTACATTTGAATGTACGGCTATCAATGACTAGTTGTGGGTCAGAAACGGGGTACATTTATCTTCCACTAGTCGATTGAAAATCAAAATTACTTGGAGTAATCCAATCCAATCCAATTAAATCCAGTCTAAATTTTCATTTCATCAAAAAATTTCAAAACCAGAGTTTTTGTCTTATCTGAAACATCATATTTCTCCATAGTTTTTTTAGGATTTTTGAAAAATTCTACTCTAAACGCAGGGTCCGAATGTGCCAGATGAACAATATCGCTAAGGGCCTTTACAT
>DAIRDV010000019.1:0-9263 GCA_036795955.1 Nitrososphaeraceae archaeon
ACGCCGTATCGCCAACCAGCCAGTACTGAGATGAACATTCTCGGCATCTCCGCCTTTTACTATGATGTAGGGAGTTATTGAATGATAATCTCTTGGAATTTTTACTTGACTCATATTCAATATTATCTTTCATATTATTTATTTTTTCTGCAAGTGATCTCCTTTTTCAACATGTTTTTGATATTGTCAAGCTCACGCATACAACAACATCAAGATAATAAGGCATAAACAAATTAATGCATTTGTAAATATCAGACGCCAGTTTGTGAAACTATATCTTGCCCAATTCTTGCTTTTTTTGCACGATACCTATTTTTTTAGTATTTTAGTTATCTTTTATAAAACTCAAAATCATTCTTACTATTTTTTTCGGCCTCATTTACTCCCCACAAAAACTCCACATAGTGCTGCGCAAATATAGTTACAAGGAATTTAATCAGATCTTCAGAAGTTTTAAATCCGTATTTTTCCTTAAGCCTGTCGATGTTCTCTTTATCCTTTGAGTTAAATTTAAGACGAATTTCTTTCATTTTTGTTCACATATTATGCGCTATCTTTATAATGATTTTCTATGAATTATGGGCGTTATTACCCAGTTTCAGATTCATTTAAAAGTTGTGATAATTCATGGTATGAGGCGAAGATAGTTAATTTCACACTTTGGCACTCTTTGTAACAGATAGAACAATTGAATGCAGTTAGTGTAACTTATTTATTAGATGTTGCTCAAAATATTTTTAGGCTTATTTATATTGACTAACGAGACTTTTGGAAAGATATTAGTTTATCAGTTGTGTTAGTAACAAATGTCTTCTCAGTTTGTGATTAAAAAAAAGCCAAAAGAATCAGAGGCAATAATTTTCTCAGATGACCAAGTAATAGCAAAAATAGAGAAACATGATGATTTTAGTTTCAAGCTCATAAGATGCAGCGACAAAAAGGAGTGGGCGCTCAGTAATATTGTGGATGGACAGCGTAGACCATTTTCTTATACAGTTCGAACTGTTAATTATGACAAAAGTAATGAAACTAGCTTAGATCAGCAGGTTCTCGTTGTAAGAGAACAATTGTTTGAACATAGAGGCAAAATTTACATGTTGGCCAGCCATCCAGAAGGAAAGACGTGGAAGGATTACGTCAACAGTTCAACTAGATATATTTCAAGATTGGACAATATTCCCTTCCGCAATCTATCTGATGTAGACCATGATCACTACACATTACGACACAAAGTAAAAAGACTTCGCGGTAAATCTGTGGGAGAAGCAAGTGGTTTGGCACAAGAAGAAGGAGGACATAGGGTCCATCTTGATGAAGAATTATCTGACATTGGATTGTTTATAGCCGTAATTTCCTATTTACTATATGCTGCCGGTTAATATTCGATAAAGTAGAGTTCGCAGCAAAATACTGCTGTAAGTATTATAAATTAAGAAGTGTAATTTGATTACAGATGGTAAACCCCAATCGAGTGGGAGGTTTTCCCTTTCGTAAAGCCGATCCTGAAATGAGAAAGACCAATTTTTCAGAAGTTCAACAACCTTATTCTGAAGAAGAGGTAATCAAAGAAGCGGAACGATGTCTACTATGTGGAACTCCTGTATGTATAGATGCCTGCCCTGTTCTTCTAGACGTACGTGGTATGAATGAAGCAGCTGCACGCGGTGATTTTAAAACTTCATATGAGAGAATCCGAGAAACCAATCCCTTGCTAGGTGTTACTGCAAGGTGTTGTCCTCAACTACAAGGGTTATGCGAAGACGCCTGTGTCTTAAAATGGTCAGGAAAACCAATCGCGATAGGGCTTATTCAAAGATATATTGCAGATTGGGAGAGAAAAAATAGACAGCCATCTCCCATCACTGATAAAGAAACAGGTAAAAAAGTAGCAATAGTAGGTGCAGGGCCTGCAGGACTGGCGGCCTCTTCTCTTCTTAGTAGATATGGTCATAAGGTAACGATATTTGAATCATCTGATATGGCAGGAGGAACAGCATGGTACGGAGTTCCTGATTATCATTTACCCAAAAATATACTAATTGATGAAATTGAGAAAATAAAATCATTGGGAGTTGACATAAGAACTAAAATTACAATAGGTAAGGACATTACTCTATCACAAATTCTTGAGGAATATGATTCCGTCCTTATTACAACCGGCTCAAAAGATGCTGTAGAACTTGATATTCCAGGAGCTAGTCTTAAGGGGGTGATTAGCGGTTATGAATTTCTCGAAACTGTCTTCGCAGGAGGGTTGGATAATTATTTAAAAAAGCCAAAATACGATTTAGGAAATGATATACTGGTTATTGGAGGAGGCGATACCTCTCTTGATTGTGCCAGAACCGCATTAAGACTCAGTAATGGTAACGTTACTGTTTTATGTTTGCACCCAAAGACCGAATTACACGTTGACCCAATTATGTTTGATGAAGCAGAAGAAGAGGGTGTCAAGTTTAGATTTGAAGTTCAAGCCAAATCTTTTCAAGGAGATAAAGGGAACATTACCGATGCAACAATAAATAGCGTACGCATATCAGCTTCTGATGACATGGGCAAAAAAAATTTAGCAATTATACCCGAAAAAGAGTTCAAAATGAAATGTTCTACAGTATTATTAGCAATAGGACGGGGGCCAAATTCTTTTCTCCAAAAGAAAGCAGGATTAGACACAGGCAAACGTAACTCAATTGCAATATCTAATGATTTCAAAACCTCTATCGATAGAGTTTTCGCTGCTGGTGATGTTACCAGTGGAGAGACATTAATAGTGAAAGCTATGGAGAAGGGACGTGAAGCCGCTCAGAGGGTTCACGAATTTTTAATGAATCTAGAGTCAAGTCACGTGTCGTTTTATGAAAAATATTACGAGAATTTATCATACGATAAAATGATAAGCGGGCACAAAGAAGTAGATGTTCCTCCTGATTAGAATCTCATAGACGATGACAAAAAAAGCGCTTGTTTTAATATCTGGTGGATTGGACTCAACAGTTTGTCTATATTGGGCCAAAAATAATTTTGATAATGTGCAGGCTATAACATTTAACTATTTTCATAGATTAAATCGCGAAAAGGTTGCGTCGCGAAAAATTGCCAATCTAGCTAAAACAAAACTCATAGAAGTGAGTATACCATTCATCAAGGAGTTTTCAAATTACTATGATTTACAAACAAAAAGCGCAAGTCAATCTTTACAATCCTACATCCCTTTAAGAAACTTGATTTTCTATTCAATAGCAGGATATTTTGCACAGATAAACAGAATCATGAGTTTAGTTGGAGGACATAATGCAATTGATGAAAATATCTTTAAGGATGCCACTGAATCTTATTTTAGAAAACTAAATAAGCTGATTATACAGGGTTTGTTGAATCCAATTGATTGCAAGATTATTCTCCCTCTAAAAAACAAGTCAAAAATAGATATAATACAAATGGCCAGGGAATTAGATGTTCCAATTGAATCTACATGGAGTTGTCATCACGAGGGCAAATTCCAATGTAAAAGATGTTATGCCTGCAAACAACGACTAGATGGCTTTAAATTTCTAGGGCTGAGAGATCCTGCCTATTCTTTTAATAGAGGTTAATTTCTGTAATGCGGCCCCAATCTTGTCTAGGCGGGTAATTGAGGAAACTATTTAGTCTTATTGGATCTATATTTAGTATGAAAGACAAGGTAGCCGTGATAACAGGATCAAGTAAAGGAATTGGAAAGGCCATTGCTCTAACTTTGGCCAAAACCAAAGAGTATACCGGTATTATTACTAATGCAAGGAATCGACAGGAAGCTCAGGTCGTTTCAGACGAAATTAAAAATTTAGGATGTGAATCTTTTGCAATTCAAGCAGATGTTTCAAAGGAAGCAGAGTGCATTAGTTTGATTCAGCAATCAATTGACAATTTTAACAGAATAGATCTACTTGTAAACAATGCAGCCATCCAACAGGATATCCCTTTTGAAGAGACTACTCTCGAAGAATGGTACAAGGTACTGGCAGTTGATCTCACGGGCCCATTTATTTGCAGCAGGGAAGCCGTAAGACATATGCTAAGTCAGGAAAATCCCAAAGGCGGTAACATAATTAATATATCATCGGTACACCAAGTTATTCCCAAACCCCATTATTTACCCTATGCAACGTCAAAAGCAGGCATTGAGATGATGACAAAAACGATGGCCTTGGAATTAGCAAGTAAGAACGTGAGAGCAAATCTGGTTGCACCAGGCGCTATTCTAACAGAGATGAATCGAGAGTTAGTAGAAAACACTTATGAAATGGAACGGGTAATCCACAAAATCCCAATGGGAAGAGTAGGTAACGCTGAAGAAGTCGCAAATATTGTTGAGTTTTTGGCATCAGATAAAGCAAGTTACGTTACTGGAACAACATTTTTTGTTGATGGAGGAATGACACTTTATCCTAGTTTCCTTTTTCCTTCATCTCATGATTTAGAAAAGCATGGAAAAAAATCAGTTGACTAAATCTAGTATCATGAATCAAAAGTTTGATGTTGAATAATGTCAGAAATAGCAAGCCTCACTGATGATATTCCGGTCCTAAATGGAAAAGCTCCGTCGGGGTGCTTATCAACAGGGTTTATCCATTCATAGAAACTAAACATGTAGGGCTCGCCGGTGGACATCTCAGAGAGTAATGCTACACAATCGGCAATCTGGTTAAACTCACTTCTTGCCAGTATTTCTAATGCAGTGCACCAGGGCCATATGGTCTGATTATGATATTGATGAGGTTTTAGAATCCATGGTCCTGTTATTTTTAATTCAACTTCTGTTACTAGAGGCCAACCATCTTTCCATAACCTATTCTTGAACGTATCTAACGTATTTTCAGATCTGAGATGAATTTGGTCAAATAACTGACTTTCTGGTTGCTTTCTATTTTTAGCATCTATTTTGTGCTCTCGATGCTCATCGTTCCTCGAAAAATATCGGTGTGCAGCTACCAAGTACAGTGAAACATCTTGCATGAGAGTCCTATACGGTCCACCTACGTGATGTTCTTCTTGGATATCCAGGTAGCTATTATCCTCTTCCGACCACAATATATCATTCACGGCTTTTATTACACGCTCGGCCTGTACAATCATTTTCTTTGATTCACTATCTTTACCAATGGCTTGTAAGAGTAAGCCAAAGTTTGTCAAGGCTAAAATCCAGCATGCCTGGCTGTACACTACTTTGCCCGCCCTTAGAATTGTGTCCATCCAATCCTCATTATGACCTTGTTCCAACAAATCATCATTATCAATATCTCTTCCAGATAGGTATTCAACTGCCTTAAAGATTCTAGGTACTACATACTCAGTAAGCTTTGCGGGGTCCGTAATTCCTACCTTTAGTAAAAGGCTTGATAAATAATCGGAGTCAGGTGATTTCGTTTTGGAATTTGGTAAAGCTTTGGTCCTGTTAGCACATCTTGCAAGTATCCACGCTGTAGATGAAATCATCAAAGCGGTTGAATCAATGTCAGGTTTCTGCGCATATACCTCGGAAAATCCTGCCTGATATATGCTCGTTGGTAAAGCTCCGGTGAACTCCTCTTTTTTATCATCATATACTTCGGACAAAAATTTCATATCAATTGATCCCCTTCCATAAACAACCTTTTCAATTGGGGAAGATGTTATCTGGTGTGACCATATCTGATGGATTTGTTGCATCGTTCCTTGAATATTACCTGATAGAAACCAGTCCTTCAAAATATAGGATGCGTCTCTACACCAGATTGCATGATAGATGCCTCCCGGATTTATTCCTTGTAGAATGTGTTCCTGGGTCTTATCTAAAAATTTTCTAGCAAGTTCGGTGAATGATCTAGAGTCTCCCAATGAGTGATTTTCATTATTCACATCATAGTAGGCCCCATAAATCTAATAAGACTTTAGTAGTTTTTTGAGCATTCATAATGTGTATTATGGAAGTAAATAAAAATAATTCTAATGACGAAAAAAAGAATATTTCTAAACACTTAGTTTGCAGAGCATGTGGATTAAAGTTTGACAACCTTGGTGACATGCAAAAACACATTACTATAGAACATCATCAGAAAGGTGATATTCCGTAAGCAATCTTTCGAGATTATTAATAATGATGATTTAACAGGAGGAGAAGACCTAAAATGACCGCCAAGTCCAATCAAAGTAATTCTAATAATAAAATGAGGTTCACAGCTAAGGAAAAAGAGTTCCTTTTGAGGAACGATGGTTGCAGGGTAGCAACTGTTACCTCAAATGGTGCTCCTCATATAACTCCTGTATCTTACATCTTTGAACAAGGCAAATTGTATTTCGCTACCGACTACAATACGCAAAAGTACAAAAACCTTAAACAAAACCCGGAGATAGCTATTGCCGTAGACATCTACTCTTCTGTTAATAATATTGCTGTCATAATTCATGGTAAAGTAAATTTTGTGGAATATGGAGAAAAATTTCAAAAATTATATGAACTTTTTCATAAAAAGTTTGAGTGGGTTAGGATGAACCCATGGAAAGAGGGTGAAGCACCGTTTATCGAAGTGGAACCCTATAAGAAGATTAGTTGGGGGCTTTGACTATTCCCACAGAAGAAATGAGGAGAAATAGTATTGCAATACAATAGTAAAAAAATCACATTATCAAGAGAGTCTAAAGATGTAAGCCATGTAATTAGTAAAGAAATGCCAATTTATCCAGGAAACCCAGTTCCTAAATTTGAATCAGTTTTGAGCTTGCAAAAGGATGGAGTAAACGTAAGTCGTGTTAGCTTGGGTACCCATACAGGTACTCATGTGGATTCTCAGAACCATTTTATTCTGAACGGTGTTGGGATTGAAGATGAATCCCTTACTAAATTCATTGGTGAAGCTGTTGTACTGGATTTTTCCAAAAAGATGATTGGTGATGGAATAGACGGTAACGATTTGGACACATTCTCTTCATTTGTACATCCTGATGATATAGTATTGCTATTTACCGGAGTAAGCAATTACTGGAATGAAAATTATATTGATAAGGTAGGTAGTAGATTTACATATCTTGAACCAACCGCAGCTGATTGGATAGTAAATCATGAAATCAAATCAATTGGAATAGATACATTTAGCGTTGAGAAATATGGATCAAGTCAAGCCCTTACACATAAAAAGCTACTTTCGGCAGGAGTGGGAATTATCGAAAACCTTAACTCTAATCTAAAAAAATTTCTTGGGAAAAGAGTATTTCTTGTTTGTCTTCCTTTAGCCCTTAAAGGATTAGATGCATCTCCTGCGAGGGCAGTAATTTTTAATATTTTGGATCCCTAAACATGTAATTGATTTTAACAATTAAGTTCGATTATAGGTATGGTTGTAATTAGGAATTGGCGAACGGTGGTACCTACAATCGCGCACAAGAGCGGTCTGGATTGGAGACTGCTTTCGATGAAGGGTGGTAGGACAGATGGGGATATAGAAGTTGAAGTAGCATCAAAATTCCGATGCCTAAAATCCGTAACTTATGTCTCACTTGCAAAGTTACAACCTACTTTATCTTACGAACCTCATTCTCATGTTGACCATGAAGAAATCTATTATATTATCTCGGGTAAGGGCAATATCAAAATAGGTAAGGAAGTCGTAAAATTTAGAGATGGTGATATAATTTACATACCTGAAAAAATGACTCATTCCATCACCAATGATGGAGATGAGATGGTAGAATTCTTGGCGTTTGGGGGCATTACGGGTGACCCGAGCAGAATCACTTGAATTTTTGAAATTACAACTAAGGACTAAATATTTTGTTATCTGTCTTTAAGTAAGAAGACATGAAATTAGGCATAATCGGACTAGGTAAAATGGGTTCAAACCTTGCTATCAACGCTCTTGAACAAAAAATTCAAGTAGTAGGAAAAGCAAGAAGCAGAAAACCTGACCTCCAAAAGATAGGTATTGCCGTAGTTGATAATTACAAGGATTTTGTTTCATTTCTGGATAAACCTCGAGTCATTTATCTGTCATTACCTGCAGGTCCAATTGTAGATTCAGTTCTGCGAGAATTGTCCCAATTTCTAGAAAAAGGAGATGTTGTAATGGATGGCGGCAATTCTTTCTATCTAGATTCTATTAGGCGAGAAAAAGAGTTTCGGGATAAAGGGATTCACTTTCTGGATTGCGGAACAAGTGGTGGAATCGATGGCGCAAGACATGGAGCCTGTTTTATGATTGGAGGAACTGAATCTGGATTTAACATAGCAAAACCGATGTTAAAGAAGCTCGCTATTAATGATGACGCATGTATCCATACTGGTAAACCTGGCAGCGGACATTTTGTAAAGCTAGTTCATAACGGAATAGAATTTGGCATGTTAGAAGCCATAGGGGAAGGGGTTTGTTTATTAAAGCACGGCGACTTCGATCTCGACCTAAGTCAAATTTTCAAAAATTGGTCTAATGGGTCAGTAATTAGGGGTTGGCTTGTTGAGCTGATGGAAAAGGGTCTTAGGGAGGGACCAAATTTAGATAACATCGAAAGTTACGTTGAAGATACAGGTGAGGTGAACTGGTTGGTTCAGGAAGCTCTTAATAAAGAGATTCCGATTCCTGTCATTTTCCAATCAGTTACAGAGCTCTTCAAATCTAGAAATAAGTACACTGATACTTACAAAGCGATTGCCCTAATACGACACGGATTCGGTGGACATCCATTTGGACCTGATAAATATATTGCAATGGAGAGAAAAACCAGCAGAATCCAACAAGTATGAGGGTATCATATCAGATATTGACAAGATCTAAAAATTCGAATTAATTAGTATCAAACTAGTAACAGGTAGTTTCCGGATGTACACTATCATTTGAATTAAAGACCCTTAATGAGCGACAAATCCCAAAAATCACTCAAGGACTTTATAACACTCGGAAGTATAATGAAAGCAAAATTGAACAGACATAGATGTAATCATTGGGCTTGTAATAAGGCCGATAATACCTGCGTCGGATGTGGTACTATAATTTGTTCCATTTGCTTAAAGGAACCTCAAAATTGTAAATGTGAAAGTAAAGATATTTGTTGCACGCCATAATTGAATTTCAACCTGTATCTCATCTATTGGTAGAGTTATGGACTTGCAATCTTGTTTGTAGTAGGCCTCTGTGATATAGATGGCCGATTTGGATCAGAGTTTGTCGTACTCATCGTGACGGCGAAACCAAAATCCAGCTTCGTTTCGTCCCTTGGGAGCACGGTCAAGCCATTGGTACATTCACCAGAGCGCA
>DAIRDV010000020.1:0-9242 GCA_036795955.1 Nitrososphaeraceae archaeon
CTTTCATCAAACAAGAATGATTTTATGTATACCAATTAATATATTAATAATATTGAAATTATGTTAAGACTAATTTGGATTCAATAGGTTCAAGATGTATTTTATGAATTGGAATCTTGTGGTTTTTGCAATCATAATTTTTAGGGCGATAGAGCATTTCTATCATAGAACATTTCCATCATAATAATGGCCACCAGTACTTTTGTGGGACTTGGTCCTTCTCGATAGTAAAGTATAACATAATTCGAATGTCCGCAATCGACGAGTTGTTGGTAAAAATAGAGGGAGTTGTTTATTGCTAGGCTTTTGCGTAAAATCCAGCTTTTCTTTCGTATATTTGCCCATTTTGCATTGCTTTTCTTATGAATTCTTTGGCTTCATCTTCTGTAAACTTTCCACTTTTCACAAGTTCATTAATGAAATTCTTTTCTTCAACATCATTCTTGTCTTCTCCGGATAATCCGTTAAAGACATCTGTGAATGTTTTAAGTTTTGAAGTTTCACTGAGTGGTTTTCCATGAAGGACTCCAAGATCTACCTTTCCCGTATTAACATCAATGCCGACAGTTTCTAGCATTTGTGAAACAAGGTATATCGCTCTGTCGGCATCTTCACTATCAACAGAGTCTTTCAATAACAATCTTGCCCTTGCAGTAGCGAGGCGCACTAGACCTTCAAGCTGACGAGGAGTTGCCGTAATCATACCCTCAGAGTCAACATTTCTCATCTGCAAGTAATAATTTCTTAAAATGTCGATTGCCTCCGTTGTTAGTTTGGGCTCAATTTGTTTTGCATATGCTAGATATTTACGAAATAGATCTATTTCAATTGCCGACTGAGCTGCATGTTCAATATCTCTGTGAATTTCAAGTATATGGCTTGCAATTCGATTGTCTTTTTCAGAATCAGCATTATCCCTTATTACGTGAATGATATCAAATCTAGTTAGTAACGGTATAGGAAGTGGTTCTACATTTTCAGTAATATTTCTAAATGGGTCGTATTTACCATATTTAGGATTAGCTGCAGATAAGATTGATGTTCTTGCATTAAGTGTAGCGACTATTCCTCCCTTTGCAACAGAACATGTTTGTTGTTCCATAACTTCGTGCAGAGCAGATCTGTCCTCAGATTTTATTTTGTCAAACTCATCTATACAGTTGTGAATGTATACTAGAGATGCCTCATAATTGTGATGTTTTCCTACACTTAAATCATATACGTACCCATTGTATGGAACTTTTTCGACAAGTACAACTTTTTCGATTCCTCTTTCTATAGACCCCTTGTGTTCTATATTGAGTGGCCCTTCTCTTTTTGTTTTGGTGCTAATTAATTTAATTCCTTCGTAAAAGCGGGTTATGTCAGCTCCTGTGATTTGTATTAATGGAAATCCTTTGCGTGTTTTGCGTATTCTTGCATAAACTCCCAGCCTACGTAATGCGTATAGTATGACTGCCAATTCATGTTGTGATGTGGAAGGATAAATCCTTGCTGCTACTACTTTTTCGTGCACATGATTAAAATCACCATCTGTATCGAATATCCCTGCTAGAAATGACCACAGGGATTTGTCTGAGAGAAGCAAAATATTATCTATTGATTGATTTTTAATCAGGAATCTGGTTTTCCTAAGAAGCTGTTTATCAGCTGTCCATAAATGGAACATTCTTGATACCAAGACATATTTTCCAAGAGTGCGAATTCGATCGCCCTTATCGTAAAGCGTAAAGACATCAGAGTTTCGTTGTATATTTGATATGACATCAGAGTTGACCTTAGATTGACTTATTGTGATGCTATATGGAGTGATATGGCCGTCACCATAGGTACACCCTATTACATAAGCATCTTGTTCTGTAATGTTCAAGGTGCAAGAAGGTTTTTGTACTCTAACTGGAGAACGTATGAGATCTCCAGGATTTACATCCTGTGCCTCAATCCATAAATTTTTGACATGTGTTGAACGTCTGAGCAGATGTTTTGGTGTGACTTTGAGTGTCAAGCCGGACGAAAATGTTAGCTTGATAACATCACCCGTGTGTTTCTTTCTCATTATGGCAAATGCATTGCCTTCCATATCTACTCGGTATTTGTTATCATAAATTCCTACAGGGATTAGATATTTTTTGGCTTCGCGGCCCGATTTTGTTATAAAGATGTCGCCTTTGATACTATCCCAGAGCACGCCTACAGGTATGAGATTATGTCCGGTATAGATTTCTGTATCTTCAGTCATGCAGACCAGACCTTGATCTCCCAAAACCACAGCGCCCGCCTCTAACATCATAATTCCAGATTTATCACGAATTACTGCTGCTGTCAGACCCGCAGCAGTAGTACCTCTACCGGAGGTATAAAGGCCCCTTGGAGCTATTTTTGCAGCAAATTTCAGCATTTCAGATTTGGCAGTTCCAGGGTCTCCAACGAGAAAAATGTTTATGTCTCCTCTACGATTTGAACCGTCTGCTAATTTTTTTGTTACCGATCCTACGATTAGTAAAAGGATGGATTCTTTTATTACTTCATGTCCGTAAATATGAGGAGCGAATGATGCAACAAGTTTGTCATAAGCATCGGGCATACTAGCAATAGATAATATCTGTTTTTCATCCTCGCTGCTTATGGCTATTCTATCAACTGTTCTTGCATCTTTATTTCCTGCGAGCCCACCCAAATATTCTATATTGTTACCTTCCATGCGGAGTCTGAACAAACTTGTCCTTACTTGTAACGATTGTTCTTGTTCGATCCTAACAGTTCCAGTCAACAAAACTCTATCACCAGGTCTGCATCGATCTACAAGATCGTCCATAACGGTAACTTCTACATAGTGCGGAAGCTGACCTGCTGGTAAATCTTCTGGGAGTTCTTGAAGCCTAACGAGCTGAAAATCTGTAAAATAGCTATTTTCTGGATCCATTTCAAGTTCTTTTTCAGAGCACTGTGAGCATCTCGTAGGTTTCTTTAGTGTTAGGCCCTTAAGTTGAGCCTCATTCAATGTGTTACAATTAAGACATGCATACGCTATTTTTTTAGCTAGTGGTTTGATTTCAGAAGTCCTGACCACCATGCCAGGTACGCTTATCAATTTATTGATTACTTCTGCATTTATTTCTCTAAGACCCTTTTGAACTGAATAATTTCCAATTCTTACTTTAATTTTGTCTTTGATTTCTTGAGCATAATCATAATGAATCTCTCTTAATATCGAATATACAGCCTTGTTAAATGCGTCGAACATTTCATCAGGTGTATCTGTAATCAATTTTGTAAGTTCTGGTTTATTGGTGTCTAAATCGATATAATCAACCACGACATGAGTGGAATTTGAAGCCATCATGTCATTAATTCTATTAAAATACTTGTAATTTCCATCTCTGTCTTTGAAAGCACGCAGAAATGATTCTAATTCATCTGAAATTGCAGCGGTAGTCTGTTGTTTCTGTTCAGTCATTTACCTGTTTAACACCCATTCCTTAAAGGCCAACGACGACGTATGAACAAAATTATAAAGCTGTCTCTCTTCTGCTGATAGTTTCGATTCCATTTCTGCAGAAAGTGACGATGCAGCTGCTAGCTTTACAATTTTTTCCAACCTAGACATTACAAATGAATTGAGCGATACCGAAAGACTTTCTTTTTCTTTTTCACCAAGACCTTCTAGATAATCATTGACCCTAATGTAAAAGTCTACATCTACACCAGATATGTCATGTGGTTTTGATATTCGTTCTCTATTCAATGCCTTAGAAACATAACTTGATGTTTCATTATCTTGAAGATCAATCAATTTTTTTCTGGATAAATTTTTGGCAAGCCATCTTGGCAACAGCAAGATATCACCTTCTTTTGCATCCAAGTTGATATCGTTAATAGATATTTTTACGTCAGACTTGAAAGTAACCCTAATCTCTTCGAGAAGATACTGTAACAAGTAAGTATTTTTTAAGCTTTGAAATGCGCCCTGAGCAAAAGAGATGTTTGATGACATATTGGGAATATAGTCTTAGAATATCTACTAAATAAATAATCTGAGACGACTGATTATATAACTGATTATTAGAACATCTTTCATGCCGCAAGCAGAGGCAAAAAATTTGTCCGATTTAATGTGGGTAGAAAAATACAGACCTATAATCTTAGACGATGTAGTCAATCAAAAAGAAATTGTAGCTAGTTTAAAGAATCTAATAAAAGAGCCAGCTGAAATGCCACACTTGTTATTTACAGGTCCCGCAGGAGTTGGAAAAACTACTACTGCATTGTGTCTGTCAAGGCAGATCCTTGGGGATGATTGGAAGCGGGATACATTGGAACTTAACGCATCAGATGAAAGGGGAATAAAAATGGTTCGAGAGAGAGTTAAAGAATTTGCATCAGTTTTGAAGATAAGAACAAGTGATAAAGATGAAAGAAAATTTAGAATAATAATTCTAGATGAGGCCGATGAAATGACCTCTGAAGCTCAGACGGCATTACGAAGGATAATTGAAGACAGTTCAGAAACTACTAGGTTTGTAATTATTTGTAACTATTTATCTCAAATCATTGAGCCCATTCAAAGTCGGTGTGCAATTTTTAGATTCAAGAGAATTGAAAAGCAGATGATAGAAAATCACCTAAAATTGTTGTGCGAAAAAGAGGGAGTGAAGTATGATGATAAAGCAATTTCCCAAATTTTTGATTCGACAAATGGTGACTTACGTCATTCAATAAACATACTTCAAACTGCATCTGTAATGGGATCGATCACCGTTTCAAACGTGCTAGCGTCATTAGGTCTTTCTGGAAAGTCACAGGTAAGTGAAGTAGTTAAATTGGCACTGTCAGGCAAATTTAACGAAGCCAGGGTAAAGTTACTAGAATTAACTGCGGTATATGGAATGTCCGAGTTTGATTTTCTAAAATATGCATATGAAGCTGTGTATGCGTTAAAGTTATCACATCCTGAAGACTTTGCTTCTTTGATAGCTGAATATGATTATCGTTTGACACATGGATCGCATCCTGATATACAGTTGACGGCATTCTTGGCACAACTATCAAAGCTAGGCACCAAACAGTAGCATAACTGACCTGTCATTTTGAAACAATTAGTCTATTTGCTAGCAGCATGGATTGTCTAAAATTACTGCTAATTTTCAAAATTAGTAGTCATCTTCGAAATCTTCTCCACCGTCTTCCTCTTCGACTTCATCAAAATCTTCTTCTAGTTCTTCTCTTTCTTCAGCACTCTTGTAAGGAAGATCAGCTTCTCCAGCAGAATTACATACAGGACATTTAAACTCAATCGTTTGTCCTTCAAGGTCCAAAGGAAATTCCTTTGAGAAGACCTCATCACATTTTGAACACACAAGGGTAGTTTGGATGTTATCAGTACTGAACTTGTGGGATTGGAGTCTAAATATGGTATTTGTCATTCTTCCTACCTATTGAAATAGTCCTTTTTTATAAGGATTATTGTAATTCTTGCTAGACTGTATGTATTTTAGGTTTAGAATCATATATTAGAGCTAGCAGATGTGATCGTGCGTCATTTTGGTCAACCAGACCGCGATTTGCAACTGTAATTATTGTACTATCGTTTCTGACTCCGCGCATCTTCATGCAAAGATGCTCCCCTTCTGCAATGACAGTTACTCCTTTAACACCCATATTCATTATCTCGTCTGCAATTTCCTTTGTGAGTCTTTCTTGAATTTGCAATCTTTTTGAGTATTTTTCAACAAGACGTGCAAGTTTCGAAATTCCAAATACCCTACCAGAAGGAGTGTAAGCAATGTGTATTCTGCCAAAAAATGGTAACATGTGATGTTCGCACATGCTATAAAATCGAATGTCTTTAGCAATAATAGAATCAGTTTCTTCACTAAAACTAATTTCCAGTTCAGAGTTCATACAATAACCGGCAAAAATCTCTTCGAACATATTTGCCATTCTTTGAGGAGTTCCTATCAAGCCTTCACGATCTGGATTTTCTCCGAGTTGTACTATCAGCTCCCTTACGAGTTTTTCAATCTTTCTTTTATTAAATGGAGTCTTTTTCGTTCTCATTGTTATCCCCTTAATTATCTAGCACCTATTTCCTTATGTAGCTGTGGTATAACCCTGACCCCAGGAAACACTGGTTGGGCAATGTCATATATTTCCAAAAGTTTACTGACAGTTGGCTGATCCAATCCATGACTGGGTTGTATAATAAAGGCGATAATATCTGAAGGATTTATTTTCTCTGAAATGTAGCTTACCAAATTCTTGAAACTATCAAGAGTTGTAGAATTAGTTACTACTATTTTAATGTAAGTAGATTTATTGTTTCGTACGGCTAATTCCAGGCATCTGAGCTCATTTTCTAGCAAATTATCATAATCAGCTGCGCCTTCAACCACTTTAGAATCTTCAGTTTTGAATTCAACTTTGCATATATCGATATAGGGTAAAATTTTACCAAATAGCTCTGAATCAAAACATGATGATTCTATGTACGTCTTCAGGTTAGTATGTTTTTTTATGAAATCTGCAAGTTGTATTAGAGCATCAACTTGTAGTAATGGTTCTCCTCCTGTGAAATTTACTTTGTATGTGAATGGTTGAAGTTGTTTTAGAATAAGATCTTTAATTTCATCTAGTTGATAGTCAATGCCACTATCTAGTGGTAATGCATATTTTGTGTCACACCATCTACATTTTAAATGGCATCCCGAAAATCTGATAAAGAGAGTCTTCGTTCCGACAAATACCCCTTCTCCTTCAATGCTGGTAAATATCTCGCTAACTCTAACTCTCATCTTGTTTTCAGTTCTTTGCATAAATTGTTTTATCCTCTATACCTGCCCTAGTAAATGCCATCTTCCTATTTATACACGATTCGCATACTCCACATTGCAATATTTTCTTGCGTATTTTTTTCCCATTTGAATAACAACTCCATGATTCAAAAATGATATCTCCCAAGATTTCATGACCTATTTTCAACAGTTCGTATTTGCTCATTCCCTCTAAAGACGGTGACCATACAGATACCCTTCTATTAATTCCACTCTTGATTTTATCTTCCTCTCCAATATTCAAGGAGTTTGATATTGATTTGATAAATTTCGGTCGGCAATCCGGATAATTATAATCATCGGCATGTGCACCAAATACAATTAAATCGGCATTTGCACTGAATGCCCAGGCAGCTGCGATTGATATGAATATAGCATTTCTAATTGGTACTATTATACTAACATCGAATTTGGAAGGAATTGACAATTTATCGCTGGTTAGAACATTTGAGTTACCATACAAGTCCTTCATGAAATTAATATCTACTATACGGTATTCTGAACTCAAGATTTTGGCGAGCTTTTTTGATTGTGCTAACTCTCGTTTTGCTCTTTGACCATAGGAAAATGTGATAATCTTTAATGCATATTTCTTGTAACTTTTAACGTAAGCCGCAGCGCAAAGTGAATCCAGTCCACCGCTCATAATACATATTGCAATCTTTTCATCTTTCAATTAATGCATAGATACCTCCCACACCATATGATATTGCAACCAATATTCTAGAAAGTGCTAGTATGTGATGATGAACTAGATTGGTATGAGTAAACATGTCAACTAAAAACAATACTGGAATCATAAATACAGCAATAATACCGACAACAAATTGTTCCTTATTATCGTATTTGCTATACGATTTGATTAATAGATAAGTGGAAATGTTACCAAGACCAATACCTAAGAGTATAAGATACTGTGAAAATGTATGAAATGCAGGTATCATCAAAAAAGGGCCTGCCCAACTTAAACCATTAATAGTTTTAGCCCACAGAGGCCATTTTATACTGTTTTTCATTCTGTTCCTTATAGTGTGAAACACATTCTTCATTTTCATAAAAGTAATTCCTAAAACAAAAGCAAAGATCAAAAACCATGAAAGTAATTGATAATATATAGGAATTTTATGTATTGATAAGAATTCACTGACAATGGTTCCAGTAAGAACTGCTATTGCGATAGATAGGAAAAGAAAACCGGAAACTCTTGATTCTATTCCTACAGTTTTATTCAATGTTTCTATAGACTTGGTCTCTTTAATTTAAAGCATCTAGAAAATCTTAAATCTCACTGTCAATGGTTGGCTGCAACCCTTAGAATATAATGATGTCTGTTCACGTCAGGCGCTTATTGTTTTGAACCACATTTGGGACAGAATTTTGATGCTATTTTTAGAGGTTGGCTACAATTACGACAGTTGTTAGCAGATGCAGCCTGTGTATGGTCTTTGAACATATCAGTTACAGCTCCGCTTGGCTTGAAAGTGTCATCCGTATCAGGAAGAAATTCGTCCTTATTTGATTGATTTTTTACGTCGTTAATGTATGTCATTAATCGAGGCACAGTCTTGTTCTTTCCAGGAATATTTACTTGATCACCTAACCAAAGTGCAAATTTTTTTAGTGTCATTTCAGGAGTTGAGAAAGTTAGAGAATGTGTAGCCATATATTCGTCAGTTGCAGCTCTGCCGTTGAAAATCTCCATATTAAATTACAAGAACGTCGAGTTTTTAATTATTGCGAATTGCCGCACTTGGGACAAAACTTTGCAGCCAAGGGAATGGAAGATTTGCAATGGATACAATTCTTTTTTGAATCTTGATATCTATCTTCTGGCCTGATTGTTATATCAACAGGTCTGAATGTGGGTTCGCTTAGTTGTTCGGGTTCGGGTAAAACATATTGATCTGTATCCGTTGATCGGTTGCCGATGCTTCCACCACTATCTACGAACGCATTGACCCCGAATCCTGAACCAGAGGAAGGCTGTGCAATTCCACCAGTGGGATTTTTCATCGAAGAGCCCTTATCTGTTGCAGATTTCATTTCCAATGTCACCCTAATTGCTAAAAAATTTAATGCAGAAAGGGAGATCATAAATTTTGCAATCTTGCTTAAAAATTCTTTATCACCAATTTTTCCTTTTTTGTAAAGTTGAGTATCATCAATAAACGATTCATAATGATTTTGGGTCTCGTTTACTAATTGTTTTAACTTTTCGCTCAGACCTCCAAGAGTATCGACTCCAAATGACATAATTAGTAAATTAGTATTGCAGTTTTATAAAAGTTTGAATACAAAGAGGGAATAAAAATACTTTATTTAGAAACACGTGAAGTGGTTGTTCTGAAAATTTGTTTTGATTAATTCAAATAGCCCCTAACTATTATACTTTGTTTAACCAGATCCAAAGAT
>DAIRDV010000021.1:0-9219 GCA_036795955.1 Nitrososphaeraceae archaeon
GTTGCATGTTTGCGACAATATCCGTGAAGTGAAAAGATCTCTAAACAAAGGATTGATAAGTGTAGATGGTAAAATGGTTCGTCATCCGAACTTCCCGGTAGGTCTGATGGATACAGTAGAAATAATACCCTCAAATGAATTATATAGATTTGTACCTTCAAAGGGACTTCCATTATTCCCAATAAAAATAGATTCAAAGGAAAAAAACTTGAAGCTAGGAAAAATAAAATCAAAAGTTTCTTCAAAGAAAAATTTGTATCAATATTGTCTACATGATGGAAGAACATTTCTATCTGATGCTTCATATAATGTGAATGACACGTGTTTGGTTGAATTACCTAAATTTGGTATCAAGAATCATGTGCAACTCGAGAAAGGTTGTAGCGTGATCGTTACCAGGGGTGAGAATGCGGGTAATGTTGGCAAGGTTGAAGAAATCAAGACGGGGTCATTTTCTCTTCCTAAAAGAGTACTCGTCTCGATGGGTGAAAAAACTGTCGAGTTACCAATTGATATTGTCATGGCTATTGGAACCGATTCTTCATTAATTCAGGTGAGCATATAATATGAGTACAGTCAAAACTATGAAACAAATCAATTTGGAAAAGGTCGTAATAAATATTGGAGTTGGAAAGTCGGGTGAACCATTAGAACGAGCCAAAAACGCTCTGGAAGAATTAACATCTAGAAAACCGACCCAATGCGGCGCAAAAAATAATGTAAGAGATTTTGGAATTCATAAAGGTGAACCAATTGGTGCAAAAGTCACTTTAAGAAATGATGAGGCTATGGAATTTGCCAAGAGAATAATACAATCTAAAAATAATCAATTAAAAGAATCGTCATTTGACAACTTTGGAAATATATCCTTAGGAATCCGTGAACACATTGATATTCCGGGTGCAAAATACAATCCAGATATTGGAATTTTTGGAATGAATGTTTGTATTTCATTATCTCGGCCAGGGTACAGGATAATTAAGAAGAGCAACCCAAGAAAAATGGGTAAAAAACACAGAATTTCAAAGGAAGATGCAATTGAATTTTTCAAGAACTTGGGAGTTGAGATGGTTTAATGCCCAAGCCAAGAGAATATGATATTACTGGGAGAAAACAACGTATTCATGGAAAAGGCACTAGATGGTGTAAGCGATGTGGCTGCTATTCTGGGCTTATCCAAGCTTATAAAATAATGCTTTGTAGACAATGCTTTAGAGAAGTAGCAATAAAATTAGGTTTCAAGAAATATGATTAAAACAATAGGTGAATGAATTGCCAGCATTAAATATCTTATCAAATCTATTTACAACTCTCTATAACAACGAAGTTAGGAGGAAAAAAGAATGCATTGTAAGTCCATCTTCCAGGTTTTCAAGTGAGGTACTACGAGTAATGCAGAAACATCGATACATTGGAGAATTCGAGCAAATTGATGATTCAAGAGCCGGCAAATTCAAGATTCAATTATTGGCAAAGATAAACAAATGCGGAATAATAACTCCAAAATTTAGTGTTGGAAAAAACCAATACCTGAATTGGGAAAGACAATTTTTACCTGCGTATAATATGGGAATCTTGATTGTCTCAACTAGTAAAGGTGTTATGACTCACCACGAAGCACAGGAAATGGGAATAGGAGGAGTATTAGTTGGGTACGTCTACTAGAGAATTTGTTTCGACTCTAGAAATTCCAGAAGGGATTTCTGTATCTTTAGAAGAGAGGACAATATCAGTTAAGGGTAAATTGGGCACCGTAAAGAAAGATTTCTCTAAACTTCCAGCATCATTAACAATAGATAATAACATAGTAAGGATTGAACCGTACGGAACAAGGAGAAAAGATTTTGCTATTTCAAAAACCACGAAAAGCATCATCAATAATATGATAAAGGGTGTTCAGAACGGATACAAGTATAAAATGAAAGTGGTCTTCGCACACTTTCCGATAACCGTGAAGGTTAAGGATAGTAAAGTACATGTAGAGAATTTTTTCGGTGAGAGAAAGGCAAGAATTTCAAAGATAATGGGTGATTCTACAAAAGTAGTCGTAGAAGGTGATGATATTGTAATTACCGGACCTCATTTAGAACATGTTTCGCAGACAGCTGCCAATATTGAATTATCGACTAGAGTAAAAAACAAGGATCAAAGAGTTTTTCTAGACGGCGTATATGTTTATTCGAGAGAATAGATACATGCTTATACGCCATTAAATTCAGAATGACTTTTATATAGAATATTTGTGCAAGTGAGGATTAAGTGATAACAGTTATTCTTGCTGGCGGCTTGGGAAAAAGATTAAGGCCTTTAACTTCAGATAGGCCAAAACCTATGATCCAAATTAACAACACGCCAATTATAGAATTGCAGGTAAAATGGTTAAAAAAATTTGGAATTACTGATATTATTATTCTTGTAGGCCATCTCAAAGAGAAGATAAAACATCATCTTGCTGACGGTAAAAAATTTGGAGTAAATATCAGTTATATTGAAGAGAACGAACCGCTGGGAACAGGCGGCGCACTAAAAAATGCAAAAGACCACATTATTAAAAACGGAAATTCTAATTCCGGGTTTTTTGTCATCAATGGAGATATCTTGACAAATTTAGATCCTTTTACAATTTCGGAGGAAGGATCAATGACACTTGCGTTAGTTCCTTTAAAAAGTACGTTCGGTATTGTGGAAACAAATGGCGATCTTGTATCGAAGTTTGTAGAAAAACCATTCATTGAGGATAAGTGGGTTAACGCAGGAGTGTATTATTTTTCAAATGAGATTTTTAATTATTTGCCTGATAATGGCAATCTAGAAACTGTTACCTTGCCCATGTTAGTAGAGAAACAAAAATTGAAGGCCAAGAAGTTTTCAAATAATTATTGGCGATCTATAGACTCCCACAAGGATGTTGATGAAGCCTCCAAGGAAATTGAACACGTTTTCAAAAAATGACTGAGAAGATCGGTCAAATCGGCTACAACCCAAGTAGCCTGTTTAATGCTCAGGATGTTCTAAAAATTGGTAGGTTACTAGACGATAGACCAAATGTGAGTTCGATCTGGATTCCAGAGTCTTGGGGACGCGAAGCATTTGTAATGTTAGGCGCTATCGCAGCAATAACTCGAAGAATAAAGATAGGAACATCAATCGTAAGCATGTTTTCTAGAACGCCGGCTACATTGGCAATGGCAGCTTGCACTTTAGATAATATTTCCTCCAATCGCACAATAATTGGAGTTGGTGCTAGCACAGCGGTTCTTGCTGAAAACTGGCATGGAATAAATTTTGAACACCCACTTAGGCGTATGCGGGAATACCTGAAATGCTTTAAATCCATCTCCAGTGCAGAAACAATAAACTTTGATGGGGAGTTTTTCAAGTTAAAAAATATGCGGATTTTGCACCCGTCATCAAGGAAAAAAATTCCGGTTTATCTGGCTGCGGTGAATTCAGGAATGATTAGTCTGGCAACTAAAGAGGCAGATGGGATTATTTTGTATCTTCGTCCATTAGATGAGATAAAGAAAACAACAGTATTCATCAACTCATTATTATCGGGCAAATCTAACTTTGAAATCAGTTCTGTGTTTATTACAGCGGTCTCAAATAAGCATCCGGATTTAGCACGCAATAGAGCGGCAAAGACGCTTGCATTTTATGTTTCCGTAGGCAGATATTATAGCGCATTTTTATCCTCGCATGGATTTGAAAATGAAGTAAAACAAATTACAACAGAATATAGGAAAAATGGTATCGAAAATGCCACTAAATATGTGACAGATTCAATGCTCGATTCACTTACTATCAATGGAACGGTTGAGGACTGCATCAATTCTCTAAAGCGATTTGCCTCATCTGGTATCACCCTCCCCATTTTACAAATAAATCCAGTTAAGGACAATGAGCAATCAATCAAGGACTCGCTTCTCTTAATAGAAAATGTCTAAAATAGCCATAGTTGATGAATCAACTTCAGAATTCACTCGAGATACATCTATATCCTTACAACAATTGGCATGCGAGCCTTGTCGAACAATCATGCAAAATTCAAAAAAGGCTAATGTCGACATTGACGCAGTTATCTTGTCTACAACCTCTGATATCCAATATGGCTCTACAATAATATCAGAATATCTTGGAATAAAACCAACTATTTCTCAAAGATTGGATAATCTATGCAATTCTGGCACCAATGCAATTGTCTCTGCTTATTCATTGATAAAATCTGGTTTATGTAAGACAGCGTTGGTTGTGGGGGCAGATATGAAACAAACCAAAGGATCTCGTTTAACATGGGATGTTTCGAGAGGAAGTTTTACATCACCCATTTACTGGGCTGCGCTATTTGCAAAAGCTCACATGCGCAAATACGGTACGACAGAAGAACAAATGGCATCCGTTGCCGTTAAAAATAGAAGAAATGCGTGCTTGAATCAAAATGCTTTGTTTCGGAAAAAAATAACAGTTAACGATGTAATGAGTTCAAAAAAACTCGTGGACCCAATAAAATTACTTGACTGTTCGAATATCTGTAATGGGGCCTCAGCAATATTACTTACAAACGAAAATGAGGCCGAACAATATACAGATCGTCCCGTATGGATAGAAGGGATAGGTAGTTCAGTTGAAGCTGCAAGTTTTGGTAACGTCAGCTCTAATCTCTCATATATACAATCTACTCGAAAGGCCTCTGAAATGGCATTTACCATGGCGAATGTTAAACCAAAAAAAATAGACATTGTTGAACTTCATGATGCGTTTACAATAATGGAGATTCTGGCATACGAGGACTTGGGTTTATGCAAAAAAGGGGAGGGTGGAAAGTTTGTATCGCAGCAAAGTATTGCGATCAATCCTCGGGGAGGACTATTAGGGACTGGACATCCTTTAGGCGCTACAGGTATAGCACAAACGGTAGAAATTTGTCAACAGTTAAAACAAAAGGCTGGAAAAAGGCAGATTAAAGATTGCAAGAATGGTTTGGTCCATAATATGTCCGCTGCAGGTTCTTCATCACTTGTTCTCATTCTTTCTTAGTATTTATTCATGAAATAGGAGTGCATCTTTTGGCTGTTTGGTACCAAATAAAAATTACATTTCATTTAATCAATTAATAACTGGTTCAATCATGACATTTACGTGGATGATATAATAGAAAAGTTTCTCGATTATCTGAGAAATGGCGATTTCAGGGTCCCAATATGCGATAAATGCCTTACAAAGATTTGGCCACCATCGAATATTTGTAGCAATTGCTTTTCTAAAAAAATCAGAATGTCCAGGTTAGATTTGAAGGGCCGATTAATCGAGTATTCGCGATCATTTATTGGGGACAGAAAAAATTTAGGACTAGTTGAGGTATCAGGAATCAGGATCATAGGAAGTTTAAGTCAAGGGAATATGTCTCCGGGCAGCCCGGTAAAATTAACCAAATGTGGTTTAGATAAGGATAATTCGCCCTACTACGAATTTTCATTTCTGTGATTGACATAATACTGTATGATTTAATTATTCATTAATTACTACTAAGAACAGAGATGTCATACGATAGATTTGTGGACGACAGACTGCTGACAAGCAGAGACGTACTGAACAGAGTGCAGATAAAGATGAAACTTCTTGACTACGATGAATCAGCTAGAGATTTTTCGCAAAGGTTTGGAAGCAGAATTCTGGTAAGAAAAGTCCTGTTGACAATGAAAAAGACAGAAACGCAAGAAATCGAAGAAAAGGAACTCGACATCGAGGAGTTAGAAAAGAAAATTAGGAAAGAGAGACTATGGTCTTCAACTAATAGATGGGTTTCAAAAAGTGAAATAAAGAATGGTTACATAGTTGCTTCAAGACACGTTGATCTATTGGCAAATGCGATAGCACTTGATGTAATTCAAATTTAACCGAAAACTATCTTTTGACATCAAAATACAGTATGTAGTTCAGAATCATTATATTTCTAAACTCGAATTATGAAATATTGTGCTGTAAACGTGTTTAATATAAAAATTAGTAACATTCAATGTAGCGCCTATTGAGACTCGAACGACCCCGCAGAAACTAAAAGAACAGATAAGCGCCGCTGATCAGACTTGAACTGATGGCCCACTGGTTAACAGCCAGTTAAGCTCCAAAGTAACTAGACTTTGAATTTGCTCTACCATGCTGAGCTACAGCGGCGCATGTTTTACAGAAATTATTACTTCAAATAAATGTTATGCTGGAGAAAAGCCATAAATAAAAACTTTCTAAATTCGAATTTTGAAATATTGAGTAAGGTTTGTGAAAAGATTATTTCTTCCTTGTGATAATAACTTTTACAACACCTAATGCCACTAGCAATATGCCCAATCCTGTAGTACTATACAAAGTAGAACCTCCCCTTGCTCCATCTTGAGAAGCCATTCCTACCATTCCAGCGATTATCAATCCCCCATTGATAAAAAGAAGCACTGATACAAGTGCAGATCTTTCCCTAAATGAAATTGCAAAAGCTATTACCGATAGAATTACTGCTCCACCGCCCAATACACCGCCCCTAACTGCCGCATTTAAGTGCAGAAAACCACTCTTCGCATTATCAGAAGAGGCATTCGGAGACATTACATCAGCACCATATATTATTAGTAATGCAAGAGAAATGAAAAGTAAGATTATAGATATTTTTGTTCTCATTACCTAAATGGTATTTGTGGATTATTAATAAACTTATTTTGAAAAGCCCTTTCTGTAATTATCTTGTGACTATATCTACAAGAAAATACTGGTAGCATAAATTATAGCAAGATATTGGATATCGGATTGGGAGTCCAATTTACCTTTTTCTTATGCTTAAGAACAACATTTATGGAGAAACATTGCGGGCTAATGTACAAATACTGCAATACTTATGCTCTTCCTATTGAATAGTAATAATCATGATAAAAGATATGTTTGGTATCCTTACACTCAGATGAAACTGTGGAACAGATCAAATAATATCGTAATTGAATCTGGAAACGGTTTTAATTTTATCGATTCACAAGATAGAAGATATCTTGATGGCATTAGTAATATGTGGTGTAATGTTTGGGGACATGATAGATCAGAAATAATTGATGCTATGAAAAACCAGCTTGACACTCTACCTCATTCTTCTCTATTTGGACTAACAAATCCTCCATCCGTGAAATTGGCAGAACGTCTTACAACAATGGCTAAGGGAATGGACAAAGTTTTCTACACAGATAATGGATCAACAGCAATCGAAGCTGCCCTAAAAATTGCAACCCAGTATTGGAAGAATAAAGGCATGTCACAGAAAAAAACATTTGTTTGTTTAAAAAACGGATACCATGGTGACACAATTGGTTGCATGTCAGTAGGGTATGTAGATGGTTACTTTTCTCCTTACAAATCGATTCTTCTCAAAACATTAAAAGTGGATTCGCCCACCATAAGACACGAAAAATTTGGTCCCCAAAACTACGACTCGCATATTATCAAGATTGAAAAAATATTAAAGAAACTATCATCAAAAATATCTGCCTTTGTGATGGAAAGTGGAGCTCAAATCGCAGGAGGTATTAACATCTATCCCAAAAATTTCCAAAAAGAAATTAGCAATCTCTGCAAGAAATACAATGTTCTCCTAATTTTAGATGAGATCGCAACGGGTTTTGGAAGACTTGGCAATATGATAGAATATGATGCACAAAACTCAAATCCCGACATAGTTTGTTACGCGAAGGCACTTACCGGAGGATATTTTCCATTAGCAGTAACACTTACAACCAATAATATTTTTAGGGAATTTCTTGGGGATTATTGGGCCAAAAAACAACTTTTTCATGGTCATACTTTTACAGGTCATCCTGTTGGATGTGTTGCGGCGCTGGCTAATTTAGAACTTTATGAAAAGCTAAATCTAATTAATAAAATAAGACATAATTCGGAGAATCTAACTTCTTACTTGAAAAAATTCTCAGAGTTGGAAATCTGTTATGACATAAGATCCAAGGGTCTGCTTTGTGGTATTGAGTTAAGAAAAGATGGTATACCACTCAAGAATGTTGACAAAATTCCTGTTGGCCACTATATTGCAAAGGAATCGTTGAAAAAGGGCGTTTATCTAAGAACTCTTGGAAACATAGTTTCAATAATCCCATCATTGGCGATGGAAAAAAATGATCTTAAACGGCTTGTAGATACTGAATATGAAATAATACAAGAACTCGACCAAAAAATAAGACGGAATTGATGATTGTATTTTGGCTAAATCATGCGAATTTGATTATAAAGTGTAGCCTTTGATATCCCAAGATTTTTAGCAATTTTGTTTCTTGGTATATTCTGGGATAGCATCTTAATTAGAGAATCTTTATCGAGTGTTTTTTTGGGGCGTCCAATATTTTTGCCGGACATTTTCGCTCTTATCATGCCATCCTTTGTTCTTTGAATCAGCATTTCTCTTTCTCTTTCTGCTACCCAGGTCAATATGCCAATCATCAATTTCCGGATGCTAGTATCTGTTGTCTGCAAAAAAAGCTCTTTAGGCGAACATGAAATCAAGGGTGAGTATACTTCTATGGATTTTATCGCATCAAGTGTTTCCCAAAATGTTCTACCAACCCGGGATAGTTCATAAACAAGAACAGAGTCGACTCTATCGGTTCTAACAAGATCCATCATCTCTTTGAATGCTGGTCTATTAATCGCAGGGACCTTGCCACTAACAGCAGAGTCTTCAAAAAAATCGAGAATTTCATAATCATTGTCAGCGGCCCACTTTTCTATTGCTAATTTCTGATTCAAGACAGTCTGCTCGTCGGTGCTCACTCGCAAGTATCCAAACGAATATTTCATCTTAATTTCTCTAATGTAGCCTTGATAATTGCATAGGTCAACAAATTTACGTACAGTTAAAAAAAGGTATTACATTTTTTAGACTAAGCAAGAGTAAAAAAATGGTGATTTTTTTGCCCTGTGTAAAAACGGGTCCTTTTTCAGACGGTTGTCTTGCACTTGAAGGATAACGAATTTCGCACTTTCCAGATTTTACCGTAACTGTAGTCAAAATATCATTATTTGATAGTTTTACTGCTCTTAAGGGGGGTTAAATGGTCGAAAAAGGGTGTCCAGCCCTAGTATTTTTGACAATTTTTCACAATTTCAGGACGTCTTACCATTTTGCAATTAGATGATAAAATGAATGAAAGCATCATTAAATTACTAAACAATGAAAAA
>DAIRDV010000022.1:0-9164 GCA_036795955.1 Nitrososphaeraceae archaeon
AATAAAATTCCCGGTACATAAAAACTATAGATAAGGATTTAAAATTTCATTAAGCTAAATTAATTTCGTCTCTTGATGTATTTAATATTGTAACTGAATTCATTTTTTCTAAAACTATAAAAGAGGCATGATAAAATCAAAGGTATTCTATTAAGGTGATATGTAAGTTGGAATCAATTCAAGCAACAGCTGGTGGAATGCCAGTTTTAATATTAAAAGAAGGAACTAAAGAAAGCAAAGGTAGGGAAGCACAGAGAAACAACTTCGTCGCAGCTAAACTAATTTCTGAAATGGTCAAAACTTGTCTGGGTCCTCGCGGTATGGATAAAATGTTGGTTGATACTCTTGGAGATGTTACGATTACAAATGATGGCGCGACTATTCTGAAGGAAATGGATGTTCAACATCCTGCCGCAAAAATGATGGTCGAAGTAGCCAAATCTGTAGACAACGAAGTAGGAGATGGCACTACATCATCAGTTGTTTTTGCTGGCTCATTATTGGAAAAAGCGGAGGAACTAGTAAGCAAAGACGTGCATCCTTCGGTTATTGTAGATGGTTATACAGCAGCTGCAGAAAAGGCTCTCGAATTTTTGCAAAAAATAGGTATCAAGATTGATGTAAACGACAAAACTGCCTTGACAAATATTGCAAGGACAAGCATGTATTCAAAACTTGTTTCTGACGATGGTCCTACATTAGCAAAAATGGTGGTTGATGCAGCAAGACAAGTTGCTGAAAGTGTAGATGACGGCAAGAAATTAAGGGTGGATTTAGATAATATCAAAGTAGAAAAGAAACCAGGTACATCAATTAGGGACAGTAAACTCGTGAAAGGAATAGTACTAGACAAAGAAGTTGTACACGCAGGCATGCCCAAAAAGATTGAAAAGGCAAAAATTGCATTGATAAATTCTGCCCTAGAGATAGAGAAAACCGAGATGAGTGCCGAGATAAGGATCAACGATCCGGCGCAAATGCAAATGTTTCTTGAAGAAGAAAATCGAATGCTAAAAACAATGGTTGACAAAATCAAGGGAGTTGGTGCAAATGTTGTATTGTGTCAAAAAGGAATTGATGATTTAGCACAACATTATTTGGCAAAGGAAGAAATACTGGCAGTGAGGCGAGTCAAAGAAAGTGACATGTCAAAGCTGTCCAAAGCAACTGGATCTAGAATTGTTAACAATTTAGACGATTTCACATCAAAAGATTTAGGTTCAGCCGATCTTGTAGAGGAGAGGAAGGTTGAAACAGATAAGTGGGTTTTCATTGAGGGCTGTAGAAATCCGAAGGCTGTTACAATATTGGTCAGGGGAGGATCTCAAAGAGTTGTCGACGAAGCAGATAGATCAATCCACGATGCATTAATGGTAGTAAAAGATGTTTTGGAAAATCCTGTAGCAGTTGCAGGTGGTGGTGCTCCTGAAGCTTTTGTTGCTAATGAATTACGCCAATGGTCTAGTAACATGGAAGGCAGAGCTCAGTTAGCTGTTCAAAAGTTTGCAGACGCTTTAGATACAATACCCTTGTCACTAGCAGTAAATGCAGGGATGGACCCCATTGATACAATGACTACGCTTAGAGCGAAACAGAGCAAGGGTTCTAAATGGACAGGAATAGATGTTATAAATACTGTAGTTGCTGATATGCAAAAGCAGAACGTTATTGAACCCATAGCAGTTAAGCAACAAATAATAAAATCTGCCACAGAAGCTGCAAACATGATCCTTAGGATTGATGATGTAATTGCATCAAGTAAATCCAAGATGCCAGCCGGTCCTCCTGGAGGCATGGGCGGCATGGGCGGCATGGGCGGCATGGGCGGCATGGGCGGCATGGGCGGCATGGATATGGAGTAAGTATCTCTATCTCTATCTCATTTCAAATTTTTTAAAATCAATTTCAAGAAATACTTATCTTCTTTTTTGAGTATAAAGACTTTTTAAATAAAGACCTGTGTATAAACTCATTTTAGTAAATGTTCGAAAAATTAGAACAGCTCAATTTAGATCAAAAAGTTGTTGTACTTCCAGATTTCTTCTTGGATAGAATCATTAAGTTAAACTCCAAGGATGAGTTTTTCAGAATGATAAATAGCAAGACAACGATCGGAGGGGGGAGCATAAGGGGAGTCGATACTTTTGATATTAAAGGGGGAAATGCTGTGAACGTTGCATATTGTTTGGCTAAATTGGGATTAACTGTCAACCTTTTTACCGTTGCAGATGATTTTGGGAAATCAGTCCTCAATTCAGTCTTCTCAAAGTTTGGAAAAAGTGTTGAATTGGAAATAAAAAATGGCAAACATGGGTCAACTACATCTTTTGAATTTCATGACAACGAAAAATTATTTGCCAATGTAATGATAAGTGATGTCGGTGACAATAAGAATTTTGGTCCAGATTTTATTAGTCAATCATCCGATCTGAAAATAATAAATTCTGCAAAAGCCATCGTTCTGACAAATTGGGGTAGTAACCTTAAAGGGACTGATTTGGCTAAATATCTTTTCAATAATTCGCCCAAAGCTTTTCATTTCTTAGACCCTGCGGATATAGAAACCAGAAAAGAAGAATTTAGAGAAATGCTAAAGGAGCTAAATCAGGTAATAGATGTGTTAAGCATTAATGAAAATGAATGTACTTCTCTTTTAAAGGCATGTAATTTTCATTCTGGTGATTCCATAGGGCCGTCTGATGCCGAAAGTGTAAAAAATTGCGCAAAATTATTGTCTTCTGAGTTTGATCTAAACATCGATCTTCATACGAGGATTGGATCTGCATGGTCCGATGGTAAAGATGTAATATTTGTAGAATCGTTTAACGTAAATCCTAAAAAACTAACAGGGTCGGGAGATTGTTGGGACGCAGCAGATCTCGCTGGGTATTTTGCAGGTCTTGAACCATGGGAAAGATTATCATTCTCAAATGCGTATGCCTCATTGTACATTGGAAGAAGTGAATTTGAACCGCCTACAATAGTAGAAACAATAGAATTAATTAGAACAAAGAGTGGGTAAATTATTGCGGTTCAATTGTGGCAGGAGGTTTACTTGAAACCGAGTACGTTACCCACGTTACGCCATTAACTTCATTAGTTATTCTGTTACTAATCTTAGATATTAAATCATAGGGTATTCTTGACCAATCAGCTGTCATGGCATCTAGTGATTCAACGATCCTTACTGTAACCATGTGGCCATATACTCTTTCATCGCCTAGGACGCCTACTGCCAAATCATCTCCCACGGCCGCATATGCTTGCCACACCTTATCATACCAACCTGAAATTAACAATTCATCTTCTACAATACTGCTAGCATGTCTGGCGATTCTTAATTTATCGTCTGTCACTTCCCCAATAACTCTCACCGCCAACCCTGGACCAGGAAAAGGGTGTCTTTTCAAAAATTCATTAGGGATATTTAACAAGGCAGCAATTTGTCTCACTTCATCCTTGTACAAACTCCTAAATGGTTCTAATACCTTCAAATCAAGCCATTCAGGTAATCCACCAACATTGTGATGTGTCTTTATAACTGCAGCAGGTCCTTTTGAGAAACCACTTTCAATTACATCCGGATAAAGGGTCCCCTGTGCAAGCCATTGAAATGGCCCATATTCTTTTGTTACCTCCGAGAAGACTTGAGCAAATTCCTCTCCAATAATTTTTCTCTTTTGTTCAGGTTCACTTATTCCTTTTAACTTTGATAAAAATCTGTCCTCGGCATTAATCGTAATAGTACTAATACCTAAGTGTTTGGTTATTAATTTAGGAACTATTGTTTCCTCGTTCAATCTTAGTAATCCATTGTTTACAAAAACACAAGTCAAATTCTTACTTATCGACTTGTTTAGAAGAACCGCCAAAGTTGTCGAATCAATCCCGCCGCTAATGGCGCATAGTACTCTGTCGTCGCCAACTTTACTTCTAATATCCTCTATGGAAAATTCAATAAAACTTTGCATTGTCCAATCTGGCTTTGCGTTGCTTATGGTTTGCGAAAAATTTGTAAGAATTCGATTTCCTTCCTCTGTATGTGATACCTCTGGATGGAACTGAATTCCATAAAATTTTCTATCCTTATTTGCTATCGCGGCTGAAAGCGAGTTATCAGTATGAGCCAGAATCTCAAAATTTGTTGGTATTTTTTCAGCTGCATCAGCGTGGCTCATCCAGCATTTTATTTTCTTATTTATCCCTTTAAACAAATCTGAATTATCATCAATGACCAAGTCGGCATATCCATATTCTTTGTTGTCAAATCGTTTAATTTTTCCGTCGAATTTATCGACAATTAGTTGGTGACCATAACAAATTCCTAAAACAGGAATTCCCATTTCAAAAATCTTCTTATCAGGCTTTGGAGAACCTTTCAAATATACACTGGAAGGACCACCCGATAGCACAATTCCTTTTGGCTCCAACTTTTCAATCAAGCTGATAGGCGAGTTATATGGCAATAGTTCACAGAATACATTTGATTCTCGAATACGCCTACAAATCAGGTGACTGTATTGGGATCCGAAATCAAGTACTATAATCTTATCCATAACTACTTTAATTTCCTTTTTCTAACATTCTTGAAAATACCCAGGTTGCTGTATTAAAAATTTCAGTAAGCCTTTCTTTTTCTCTGTAGTTTGTAATTGTAACGCTGGTAAGATTTCCATTCTGATCACTATCTACTTTGTAATCGATGACTTCGGAATCATCGATTTCGCCCTTTTGGGTCTTCTCTTTATCTTTCGACTTCATACCTTCCAAGATGCGATTTAAGAAGAATGACTTGAATGGAGGCGTGTTGATATTTAGATTGATCTCATCGACCAACGGTATTTTTACATATGTCGAAGTGTATTCGGCATTAGATATGAGAAGGTTATCTTTTACACGTTTTAGGGCTCTTGTCTCTACTGACTGATTGCTATTGTCATTAACATCGTAGTGAAAATCATAGTCGGCATTTGTTGATTTGGTATTTGACTCTAAACCCGGTCCACTCCTTGGAAGTTCTTCCTTATGATTTGATTCGTATTCTGTCTTAATTTTATCATTTAAATTAGTACCAGGAGATTCAAGATTTGATGCGGTTATGAAGCTGGTTTTTTTTAGCAAAGAATCGACTATCGAAAGCGTATCACGAAGCTTATTGAGCTCCTCTTTCTTATTGGTAACTTCTTTAATCAGCCATTCTCGTACTTCAGCAGCACGACGGATATCCTCCTCTGAAAAACCGGACATGACAGGATTCAATGTATCAAAAACATATAATAGTTTTTCACATATTTGCAAGTGACTAATTTGTTTAAGTTGTCAAGCTAATTACGAAAATCTAAGTAAGACACTCATGGTTCAGATTTTATGCCTTTTATTCTCGTATTTGACTTGTTGATCAATTTGGATCTTGATTGCTTACCTAACATTTCCAGTAATCTCTTAGCAGTCATTAACTTCTTTCTTTTAATATCTGATTGATTTTCTTGATCGCCAGCTGCAAATTTTCTTGGCTTATTGTCCAAATCCATACCCACTAGAGTAATACTCTTTGCCTTCATTTCTTCAGCTAAAAATACACTCCTGTCACCGTCAGTAAAACCTCCAAAATTATACACATTCTGCGTTGGCATTACCTGTGTCGTTCCTATTATTTTTCTAAATTTAGGAACATGTTTTTGTAAATTTTCCATGTTATCACCATGCGCATGGATAATCATTATCGCTCCCATTTTTTCCGCCATCCTTAGATACTTTGGATTTCCATCAAGATCCGATACTACTATATCAGGCTTTATCTTTCCTTTTAATAGAATCTCTACCACACCATCGGCGGCGATCTTTATGTATTTTTTATTCTTCTTGATAAATCCAATATTTTTTTCTAGGCTAGGACCGGCTCCAATTACAAGCACGTGCTTTCCCTGAATCTTCTTTTGGAGTTTAGAGACGAGTAATGCGTTGTCCTTTATCATATTGCTTAGCATTTCAGCCGCTTTTTGATCTTTTTCGGTGCTATATCCAAACTCGGTTCTAATTTGCTGATAAAAAGGAAACCATTGTATGAATTTCACATTAAGAAATGAAAGAAGGTTATTAATAGATTATTTGATCTACCAAAAAAATCCAACAATCGAGCACGTTCAAACATTTTATCGATAAAGAACTACTAACCGAATCTAATCTAAATATTATTACTATTTTGATTACACTAAAAAAAGCTCTAACTATTTCCACGTAAAAGAATTGATGAGAAATGTCTATATTGCATATATTCATGGCTCTGGGATAATTTATTGGGATGTTTGTTGATTTTAGCTCTCTGGCTAGCTCTATTGGAATCGGAGGATTAGCTACATCCATAGGAATCGGGGGATTTTTAGGCTTTTTGATGGGTTACGCAATAAAAAAAATATTAAAAATAATTATCATTGTGTCCGGACTATTGGTAGGACTCATGTACTATCTTCAATACAATGGATTAATTGCATTAAATTGGCCAAAGGTGCAAGAAACCTTTGGGGCTGTAATGACAAATTTTAATGGATTTAATTTGAATACTCCTTTCCTTCCTGGGATCAGCGACCAGATTTTTAACGCGATCTCAAATTCTGGTATACCGCTCACTGGAGGTTTTGCGGCTGGGTTTGCATTCGGCTTTAGTAAAGGCTAGGTTGTAGATACAATAGCGGTTTTTGAATACTTAATTTTCGTGTAACAATTATAACTACTTCAAATGTCATATCCTTGATATGAAAAACAAGACATCCGGAATGGTCTTTCCGGGTGAATACATAGCAGAGATTGAAGAATTCCAAGGTGGGAGTAATACTTTCACGCTTGATGGAACTATTAGATCAAGTGCTATGGGCAAAAAGGAATATGATTTTAAAAGAAGGGCAATTAAGATAGATTCAGTAAATTCGCTAGAGATACCGAAAATAGGGGATGTCGTTATGGGATATGTGGAAATGTTATTTGGGTCAATGATTTCAGTAAAGTTAATTTCCATAAATAACAAGTTATACAAATCTGGTTTATCTGCCATCGCTTCGGCGAGAACTGGAAATAATAAAGGATGGAATCGAGATCGATATAACAGAAAGCCAAAGTCGATTTATAGAAATGGTGATATTGTCCGTGGTCAAATTTCAAGTCTTATGAACTCCTCAATTCATCTTGCTGTAGATGGAACTAATTTTGGTTTATTGTACTCTTTATGTCTTAATTGTGGCGGAGATACGGTCAAAATCAACAATGGTATAAAATGTATAGAATGTAGCGCTTATGAAGAAAAGAGAGTAGCAAGTGATTATGGAACCAGTCCTCTTAAATTGATACACTAATCTTTATGGCAAATAAACATATCTCGCGATGTGCAAAAAATCAAATTCGCTTTAGATAAAATTTTTAATAGCTTTTCTTTATCCTAATGGGTGAACGGCGCACATTCATTTACAGGGAAAAAGATTGACCCTCCAATTATAACTAAGAATATGACAATATCGCAGTTGGTTCGTTTTTTTGGATCAACAGGGTACAATGCGAGACGACTTTTCGAAGCTGCAAACATAATGAAAGAAATGATTAATAAAAAATGTACAACATGCTTGACCCTCGCGGGAGCTTTGACACCGATAGGAATGGGGAATACCATAAAAACTCTTATCGAAAATGGTTTTGTAGATTGGATAGTAACAACCGGTGCTAATGTCTATCACGATCTCCATTTTGCCTATGGTCTTCCGGTGAGACAGGGCCATTTTCAGGTTGATGATGATCTGCTTTACGCAAAACAAATTGTACGGATTTATGACGTATATATTAAGGAGATAGGAACTCTACAAGCGCAGGACATTATCGTTCAGAGAGAAATCAAGAATATTAAGAATAACAATAATCCTGAATGGTATTCTACAGCAGACATGTCTTATGAACTTGGTAAGGCGGCTTTTGATAATTCAAAATATCCAGAGAAATCATTCCTTGTTTCGGCGTATAAGAATGGCATCCCCGTTTTCATTCCGGCAATAAGCGATTCTTCTATTGGCCTCAATATGCTACCTTTGATATTTGAAGATGTCAAAACCTTTCCAAACGTTATGTTAGATATAGCTGAATCAACAGCGATACTGTGGAAAAGTAAAGCATCAGGGGGTATCGAATTGGGCGGAGGGGTTCCGAAGAATTTTTTTCAACAAACAGGACCAGCCTTATACCAAATATTAAAACTAAAAGACGGAGGGCACGATTATGTAATACAAATTACTGATGCCCGACCTGACACAGGCGGCTTGTCTGGCGCGACAATACAAGAGGGGAAAAGTTGGGGAAAAATAAAGACCTCCCATAAGAACAATGTAATAGTTTATGGGGACTCTTCAATTTGCTTTCCGATTATTTCTTCTTACGTTTTGTCAGAATGCAAGAAGCGTCCTGGAAAGAGATTATATTCAAAGAAAAATAAGTGGGTCGGGGAAATGAAAAGAGAGTATTTGAAAAATAAATAAAATTGCGAAAAATGAACTGAATATTAAATACAAAACAATCTATCTAATTCATTCAACATAGAAGGATGGCATTTTTAATCAGTCGAGGTGTTCATAACACCAATTACTGAATATTGTCAGCCTTCACCGTTATGTCTATGTTGAAAACCATTACGGTATCTTTTATTTCCCTATTATCCTATATAACTATATACAAAATTAACTATATTGATGTATACTCAGTCGTTTTATTTAATTACAATAAGCATCCATGAATGGATTAGAAAATTAGAAAAACATAAAGACCAGTCACAGTTTAAGGAAGAAAAGAACTTATGCTAAATTACTCGTATGTCAAGTTAGGAAAATGGGATCTTTCAGACTTAGTAGATGAGAGTCCAAAAAATGAATTCGCAGAATTAGTTGATAGTATTAAAAGGAACGTCAAGGAATTTGAAGATAGTAGGCAAGACTTAAAACCCGATCTCAACTCCTCGACGTTTGAATCGTTAATTCACAAGATTGAGCATATTTTGGAAAAACTTAGCACAGTGAGTAGTTTTGCTAATCTTAGGTACGCTGCTGACACCGCATCCAATGAAGCGGCAGCCCTTATTCTTCAAACAGAACAATTAGGTTCTCAGATTAGTAACCAAATCTTGTTTTTTGATTTAT
>DAIRDV010000023.1:0-8816 GCA_036795955.1 Nitrososphaeraceae archaeon
AACATTACTAAAATAGGCATCCCATTTGTATTCCTCAATTGGGAAATCATAGCCATATCGAAGATTGTCGTATCGAGCAAGATTACTGCAAGCCTCCGCACTGGCAAGTGTATAATATGATGGCAATGCATAATCCACATTTTTTATTGACACTTCATCGCATGAATAGCCTATATCTCTGAATTTTTCGGAAGCAGAATAAACTGTTCTGGTAACATCGTGGTCACTTCCATTAATCAACTCCTTTATTATCGCGATATTTAATTTACCTAACTTGCTATGAATTCCGATCGGAGTCGAATTCATGCTCGTATTATCCATCATATCTTTTCCAGAAATAATGTTCATAATAATGGCAGCATCTTTTACCGACTTGCAAATCGGACCAATTTGTTCCAAACTATTGGCATAGGAAATTAGACCATACCTGCTCACCTTACCGTAAGTAGGTTTAAGCCCGACAACAGAACAAAAACTTGCAGGACATCTAATGGAGCCTCCCGTATCTGATCCAAGAGAAACGGTACACTCTCCTGCTGCTACAGCAGCACCACTTCCTCCAGATGATCCACCAGGGACATAATCTAAATTCCATGGATTATGAGTTGAATGGAAGGAACTGTATTCTGTAGTTGAGCCCATACCAAATTCATCCAAGTTCAATTTTCCCAATATTATTGCGCCATTTTGCTTGAGCTTAGTTATGACCGTAGCATCATAGCTTGGCACGTAACCTTCTAATATTTTTGAAGCGCAGGTAGTTCTGATACCTTTTGTAGAAATATTATCTTTTATTCCAATCGTCACTCCAGCTAGGGAGCCTATTTCTTCCTTTTCTTTAATTTTTCTATCTATGATTTTGGCCGAAGATAGGGCTCCTTCAGTATCAACAGTAATAAATGAGCGAATCTTGGAATCTACATCTTCTATTCTCTTAATTATAGAATCTACGTACTGCTCAGCGGTAAATTGTTGGTCCCTTATTCCTTCAACGACTTCATATGCCATCAATTCATGAAGACGGTTCATTTTATTTCATCTTGGGTCCCCTCAAGAATCCTTCTTCCGTTAAATTCTTGATTATTGGCTGCCCATCACTCTTTTTGACAATATCATTTCTTAGCTCATCAAAATTTATCTCATACAAATCCAAAGCGATCGATTCATCGGAATCCAGATTTTCAAGAATATCAATATACTCTATTGTCTTATTCAGCTGTGAAGGAAATTTATCAATTTCATCTTCGGTTAGATTAATTTTGGATATTTCTGCGAGGTACTTTAATTCTTCGATTGAAATCATAATACTGTCATCATTCCTCAGATATATTATTTTTTAAGGTGACAATCTGTCAATATCTCTAGGAAACAATACAGCATCTCTGATATTATCAACTCCGCACATGCTCATCATTAATCGTTCAAGTCCCAGCCCGAAGCCTGCATGGGGAGGCATGCCATAGTCAAAAACTTTCAAATGGAAATCAAATGCATTGATGTTTAATCCTTGCTTTTTCATTCTTTGTATCAATTCATCCTTATCATGGATTCTTGTGCTTCCAGAAGACAGCTCTAGATCACCGTACATCAAATCGAAAGATTCACACTCTGTTCCAGTTGGCTTTGGTCTTACATAAAACGGCTTTATTGAAGTTGGCCAATCAGTAATAAAGTAAAAAAGTTTCATGTCATCATCTTTTAACTTGGATAATTTTTGTTGCGAAATATCATCACCCCATTCAATAGATTGACCGGATTTCTGCAACTTTGTTATTAAATCCGAGTAAGTATATCTTTTAAAAGGAAAAGTTATGTCCGGCAATTGTATCTTCAGATATTCAAGATGTGATTTATTTTTGTCTTTTATCTCGTTCCACAAAAAAAGAATCATTCTCTCTAAAATTTCGCTTACATCATTATAATCAACGTATGCTTTTTCTACGTCTATTGATGTTGCTTCCGATAAATGTCTGTTAGTTCTTGATGGTTCTGCTCTAAAAATTGGGCCTATTTCAAATACATTCTCAAATGCCATAGTAAGCTGCTCCTTGTAAAGCTGAGGACTTTGAGTCAAAAATGCTTCTCGATCATAATAAAAGATAGGAAAAAGTGTAGCACCCCCTTCGGTAGCCGTTGCTATTATCTTTGGAGTATTAACTTCAATAAATCCTTCTTGCCTTAAAAATTCTCTACACGAGTTTAACACAGTATATCTTATGTTAAAAATTGACTGAAGGTAGGGTCTCCGTAGATCGATAGCCCTCAAGTCCAATCTAGTATCAACTCCCACTCCTTTCCTACTTTGAATAACGATAGGTGAGTTCTTATTCGCTATAGACAGAATTCTAAAATTATTTGGAATCAATTCAATTCCGTTGGGAGCTTTAGGTTCAGTTCTAATTTTACCTTTTATTGCTATTGCAGTATGATCTCTGATTTTTAAAATTTCGGATTCAAGAGAAGAGGGATATTCACCTTCCTTCAGAGTAACTTGAATACTACCAAACCTGTCGTTTAGTGTAATAAATTTTATGTTACTATGTTCGCGTATCGAAGAAATCCATCCGATAATTGTTACTTCCGTTCCGTTTGTGGTAGTATCAATACTCTTCGAATAATGTGTCCTTTTCCAAGTTTGGTTTGAATCATTCAAATTGATGAACCTAGATAATTTGAACTTTAATGGACAGGTTAATTTAACTTTTTAACATTATACCGATAAAGTATACATTGAGACATGCATCATAGAGCAGAATCCTCGCATTAGCTGTGAGGCTGATATTTGTATCTAAATTAAAAGACGTCAAAACCTAATTGCATGAGGTAGGCTTTATTGAAATGTTAGAATAAGCAGATTTTAGACTAGATAGAAAACAATATTGAAATTAAAGCAACAATCATCAACATTTGTCTTACAGCCGCTGTTGAGCGAAACTACAAAAGCATTAATAACATTGTCAAATAACTGTGTGAAATGGAAAAACAGTCCCTATTATCACTTTTTTCCTCAAATCCGGATAAGTATTACAAAGTTTCATTATTTGATGATAAAGGATACAAAAGACAGAATTGCAAGTTATGTGGGAAATTCTTTTGGTCCATAAAGGAAAAGGGATCCTGTCCTGAACACGAAAACTATAGTTTCATAGGTGATCCACCAACGCAAAAAAGATTGGATTTTGTAAATGCCTGGAAAGAATTGAGTAATTTTTTTAAAAAAAATAATCATGAAATAATCCAAAGATATCCCGTGGTATGTAGATGGAGAGAAGATCTTTATTTTACCATTGCCTCAATTGTGGACTTTCAAAGAGTAATGAATGGAAAAATTGTATTTGAAATACCCAAAAATCCATTGGTGGTTCCACAAATGTGTCTTCGCTTTAACGATATTGAAAACGTAGGCCTTACGGGCAGACATTATACTAGCTTTTGTATGATTGGTCAAACTTGTAATGCTGATGCCGCAGGAGGATACTGGAAGGACAAATGCATAGATCTTGATCATTCTCTTTTGAAAGATGTTTTTGGAATCAAGTCAGAAGAAATAACATTTGTTGAGGATGTCTGGATGGGTGCAGGAGCATTTGGTTATTCCTTAGAATACTATGTTCGGGGTCTGGAACTTGGAAACGCAGTCTTTACTGAATTTGAAGGGGATCAATACAACTATCGTACTCTTGATAACAAAATCATAGATATGGGAGCAGGATTGGAACGTCTGTCATGGATAACTTTAGGGACACCGACAAGTTATGATGCTACCTTTGGCCCAGTCATCAGAAAACTTGCAGACAAATTCGGTATTGATATTGATTCAAAGTCCGAACTTTTGTCCCAATACTTTAGGAGATTTTCTGAGATGCATACCCACTATCAGGACGATGTAACATTGTTAAAAACAAATATTGCAAAAGAACTTGGCTTGACCTATGAAAGTCTAGAAAAGACAGTCCTACCTTTTGAAACACTGTCAATTATTGCTGATCACAGCAGAACTCTAATGTTTGCAATTTCTGATGGTTGCTTACCTTCGAATGTAGGCGGAGGTTATAATTTAAGAATAATTTTAAGAAGAACCCTTGCTTTGCTTGCGAGATTTGGTTGGAAAATTGATTTGGCAGAAGTAATGGACATGCATATTGAACAATTAGAATCAATGTATCCGGAGTTAAAGCAACACAAAAATGATGTAAGAACAATTATACAAATCGAATCCGATAGATATTCTTCATCCAAAGAAAGAATGTATCAAATAGCTGATTCCATGATAAAATCAAAACAGAGTCCTAGTGCAGAAGATCTTATCAGAATGTATGAATCCGACGGTATTACGCCGGACTTCTTACTTGAATCGGGTGTAATAAAAAAGATACCTCCAGACTTTTATGTGAAATTATCAGAACTACATACTTCACACGAATCAAAGCAAACTTTAGATATGGAACCTGTGACTGGAATTGAACCAACAAGATTGTTGTATTATGAAAATGAGTCAATAAGGGAGTTTGATGCAAAAGTCCTAAAGGTTTTCAAAGATAAATACCTGATTTTGGATCAGACTGCTTTTTATCCCAGAGGTGGTGGACAGGAACCAGATTTTGGGTCGATTGAGGGTATAAGAATTACAGATGTAATAAAACAAGATAATATAGTTCTTCACAAGATGCAAACACCATCCAAAGAACTTTTTGTAGAGAACAAAGTAGTACATGGGATAATTGATAACATAAGGCGACGATCCATAACAAAAAATCATAGTGCTACGCATATATTAAATTCTGCAGCAAGGAACAATCTCGGCTCATGGGTGTGGCAGAATTCTGCATTCAAGGACGAAAATTATGCAAGATTGGATATTACTCATCATTCTGCTCTTACAAAAGAACAAATTAAACAGATAGAAAGAACTGCTAATGAAGTAGTCCAGAAAAATTTACCGGTTACTATCAACATTCACGAAAGATCAGATGCCGAGTCACAATATACGTTCAGAATATATCAAGGAGGCGCGGTTCCCTCAAACAATGTAAGAATAGTAAACATAAACGGATGGGATGTTGAAGCATGTGGTGGAACCCATGTTAACAAGACAGGTGAAATAGGTTTGATAAAAATTCTTAGGACGGAAAGAATTCAAGATGGTGTCGTAAGACTTGAATTTGTTTCCGGAAATAATGCCATTCAGTATATCCAATCTCAGGATTCTCAGTTACACCATATTGCGCAATCATTGGGCTCAAGCAGAGAGAAGATCTCCGAATCATTTGGTAAGATGATAGCTGAAAATGAATTAATGAAAAGAAAACTAAAGACATTTGTTAACAAATTTTCAGAAACTATGGCTTCAACGGTTACCCAAAATGCTACCACAATAAAAGATGGAATTAAAATTTATGGCACTTATGATGATCATCTAGGTGATGACTATTATATTGCTTTAGGAGAAAAAAGTATTGGCGTTGATCCTTTTTTAGTGTTTGTTGCACTGGTACAAGATCAAGACAGGATCAGAGTCATTGTTTTTGCAGGCGAGGAATCGAAAAAAATCATTAAGGCATCAAGAATTGCTAAGGAAATTTCCATAAAACTTGGCGGTACTGGAGGAGGAGGTACGGACAAATTTGCCCAAGGAGGAGGAAGAGACAAGAACAAAGTGCAAGAATGCTTGAAGGATCTTCACGGTTTGATAACTAGTATTTTAGAGACTAGTGAAAAAAATGGTTGAAAATTCCACTGAAAAAACGCCCGATTCAGAATTCAACTGGAAGAAAGTTGAAGAAAAATGGAGGAAGAGATGGACTGAGAACAAAATATTTGAGTCTGAGTTTGATTCGAACAAGAAAAAGTATTTCTTAACTGTAGCATATCCTTACCCTAATTCTCCACAGCATGTAGGACATGGAAGAACGTACACTTTGGCTGATGTCCATGCAAGATACAAGCGCATGAAAAACTATAACGTCTTATTTCCTATGGGTTTCCACTATACAGGAACTCCTATTGTATCAATGTCTCAAAGAATTAAATCCAATGACATAGAATTAATTGAAACCTTTCGACAAATATACAAGATCCCGGATGACATAATACCAAGCTTTAAGGAACCTAAAAAAATTGCTAGTTATTTCCATGAAGAAATTAAACAGGGTATGAAGGAGATGGGATATTCCATTGATTGGAGACGTGAATTTACTACAATAGACAAGGGTTATTCAAAACTCATCTCATGGCAATTTAGAAATCTCAGGAAGAATGGTTTAATTGTACAAGGATCTCATCCTGTTGGATGGTGCCCTCAAGATCAAAGTCCTGTTAGTCAGCATGATACTGTGGGAGATATCGAACCCGAGCTTATAGAATATGATCTTGTTAAATTTAAATTTGAAGATTATGTTATTCCAACAGCGACGTTAAGACCGGAAACTCTTTTTGGAGTTACAAACTTGTGGGTAAATCCCGACATCCAGTATGTAATTGCATTGATAAACAATGAAAAATGGATAATTACAAAAGAGGCTTCACGCAAGTTGGAATATCTGAACCTAAGCGTTTCCGTTGTCTCAGAAATTAAGGGATCGGAGTTAATAGGAAAATCAGTGTTCAATCAATTAAATAATACACACGTGCCTGTATTTCCAGCATCATTCGTGGATCCCAATAATGGTACTGGTATTGTCATGTCTGTGCCAGCACACGCGCCCTATGACTACCAGGCCATGATTGATTTAATGAATGATGTTGATACTTTACTAAAATATGGAATCAAAGTGGATATTAAGCCCATAAGTATAATACATACCGATAAGTTCTCCTCAAATAATACTTCTCCTGCAGAACGAATACTTGCCCAGTATTCGATAAATAACCAGAATGATCCAAAACTAGAAGAGGCAACAAACAAACTCTATTCCGAAGAATTTCATACTGGTAAGGTTTTGCCCGATATAGACATAATTGGTAACTTGAGCGTATTAAAAGCTCGAGAAATTATAAGGGAAAAAATCATCAAGGAAGAAATTGGAACTACCATGTACGAATTAAAAAATGAAATAAAATGTAGATGCGGAACGACTTGTGTAGTCAAGTTACTAACAAATCAATGGTTTATCAACTACGGTGACAAAAATTGGAAGAATTTGGCTTACGAATTAGTCGATAATATGGAAATTTTCCCGGAGGAAATAAGACAGGAATTTAAGAATGTCATTGATTGGTTGAAGGAAAGAGCTTGCGCCAGAAAAAGTGGACTTGGGACTAGACTTCCATGGGACAATGAGTGGATTATTGAAAGTCTTTCAGATTCAGTTATTTATATGGTTTATTATCCATTGTCGAAGTTCATTAACAATGATGCTAATTTAAAGGTCCAAGACAAGGTACTGGCGGATGATTTGAACGATGCCTTTTTTGATTATGTTCTCTTAGGTAAGAATGATATTGATATTGATGTTGTTGCAAGAGATTCAAAAATATCCACAGAATTGCTAGAAAGAATAAAAAATGAATTTCTGTATTTTTATCCCGTTGATTCTAGACATTCCGGAAGAGATTTGATTCCGAATCATTTGACGTTCTTTATCTTTAACCATACAGCAATTTTTCCCAAAGACAAGTGGCCTAAACAAATTGTTGTGAACGGATCAGTACTAATGGATGGCAAGAAAATGTCTAAATCTCTCGGCAATATTATTCCACTCCGCCAAGCAATAGACGAATATGGTGCGGATCCAATTCGTCTTACAATGCTTGCTTCTTCAGAGATATTACAAGATTCTGATTTTTCTTTTGACTCGGTAAAAGCAATTAGGTCTAAATTATATGATATTTACAGAACTATGAAAATACACAAAAATCTATTTACCATTGCTCAGAATAGTTTGGATGATGTTGAGCTTGAGGATGAATGGATATCCAGTAGAATACAGCGTATCATATTAGACACCACTTCAGCTATCGAAAAATTTAGAATTAGAGAGGCTTTGCATAATATATTATATTTAATGGACAATGACCTACAATGGTATCAAAAAAGAAAACTTGCCAAGAAAAAGTCAGTGTGCAATATCTTCTTGAAGGAATTTTTAATAACACGAATAAAATTATTAGCTCCATTTGCACCTTTTTTCAGTGAAGAAGTTTGGGAAATATTTGGAAATAGGCCATTCGTCAGTTTTGAGAGTTGGCCAGAAATTAATGATTCAAAAATCTCCCTTAATTCTGAAGATAACGAAAAACTAATTCAGGATATGATTTTTGATATACAAAAAATTACAAAGGTGACTAAAATTGTCCCACAAAAGATAATGATTTATACTGCTTCAACTGCCAAAAATAAATTATATAGGAAATTATTGGATCGGATTCAAAAAGAATCAACTGCTAATTTTGGAGTCATCATGAAGGAATTAGTAAACGATGATGAAATAAAAGATTTTGTAAAGCGTAGTCCTGACCTAGTGAGGAAAATCATAGAGGATATACTTTCCGAGTCGTTAGAGGTTAGAGAAAGAAGACTAAGAATGGATTCTTTCGATGAAATGATACCCCTGCAGGATGGCATGTCTTTATTACGTAATGAAATTGGAGACGATAAACTCGAAGTAAGAATATTCTCTGAGGATGATGGGAACAAATACGATCCGAAACAAAAGTCAAGATTTTCAAGGCCCTACAAACCCGCTATATTTATCGAATAGTGTTATGCTATCTTATGGAATGTATTGCTAAGTCAAAATTATGAATTAAATAATATCACCCTTCATAATGTTTATGCAACAATTTTGTTATCATCCATAAAATTAAATTTAGAACTT
>DAIRDV010000024.1:0-8751 GCA_036795955.1 Nitrososphaeraceae archaeon
TCCAAGATGCGATAACCATTCTTTGTTAACACGGATTCAGGATGAAATTGCACTCCAAATATAGGATGTTTCTTGTGTTTGAGGCCCATAATTTCCGAGTCATCAAGAGACTCAGCAGTAATTTCCAAACAATCAGGAAAGTTATCTCTCGACGCTACCAGCGAATGATACCTTGTTGCAATAAATGGATTTGATAGTTTGTCGAATAGTTCATCGTCACGATATTTTATTTTGCTCGTCTTTCCATGTCTAATCACGTGCGCATTAATTACAGTACCACCGTAAACGTGAACTATTCCTTGATGACCCAGGCATACTCCTAGAACAGGTGTAGTTGGCCCAATGGTTTGAATAATATCTCCACATATCCCAAATGATTTCTTATCAGCAGGGTGACCGGGTCCTGGAGACAGAACTATACCATCGGGTTGCATTTTCTTGATGTCTTTGAGTGTTATCTTGTTATTGCGAAATACTACTGGGTCTGTTGATAACTTTCCAAATAATTGAGCAATGTTATATACAAACGAGTCATAGTTATCTATTATCAAAATCTTTTTCATACCAAAGCACTCATTATTTTTGATTATCTTCCGATGTTAATTTTCAACGCTATTGATATTTAATGTTTATAAAAAAATCACAAAAATACCATTTCCTTCCATAATTTGCACGATGAATTTACTCTTACTATGACTGTTGAAACGCGCTTTATAATACATTAAATAATCCATTGATTGCACTAAAAACATTGAGAAATGGTAAGAGTATTCATAAACGGATATGGAAATATTGGTAGAAGACTTGCATCGGCATTTTCTCATGACAAAGAGATTCAGTTTGTTGGTATAGGAAAATACTCGATAGACAGCAAAGTTGACGAGGCCTTTTCAAAGAAATTTCCTGTATACGTACCTGATGAGAAAGTACCAGAATTCAAAGCAAAGGGATACGATATCTCTGGAACTATTTCTGATGCTATCAACAAATCCGATCTTGTATTAGATGCTGCAAAAGATGGATTTGGTTACAGTAACAAGGTAAATTTCTATATTCCATTGAACAAGCCGGCGATTTTTCAAGGAGGTGAAGATAGGACAGGCGAAAAAAAAGTGGCAGACATTATTCACAATTCTAGGGTTAATTTTGATAAAGTAACAAATCAAAAGTATGTAATTCAGGGCAGCTGTAATGTTTCAGGTATGGGCAGAATCATGCAACCAATGATTGAAAAATTTGGAGATAAAATTCAAAGATATGATGTCACATTAATTAGAAGATGGGCCGATTTGGAGGATAAGAAGGAGGTTAAAGATACTATAGAATGGGATAAGAATCCGCATCACCAAGACGATGTGAAATCGTTCTTGCCATCAGTAAAACTATACGTTGAGGCTTACAAAGTTCCTTCGAGAATGATGCACCTTCACCAAATGACAATAAGATTCAAAGATAAAGTTCCCTATTTTGATTCAATGTCTGAAATTTACAAAGAAGAATTTGGAGTTGCAGTACTTGCCAAGGCAAAGGGGACTGCAGACATCAGACTCAAGGCTCGCGAATTAGGTTTTGAACATGATGATACTAACATGGTACATATTCATGAAGAAACAATGAGAAAGAGTGAAGATACACTAAAAATTCTCTACTCAGATGATCAAACGGGTATTGTGATTCCAGAAAACCACCTGTTGTTCCAATCCATGGCATTAGGTAAGTCAAAAAAACATGCATATGAGCACACTGATTCTCTATTTCAAATAAGTAAGAAACGAGATTTGCTTGTAAAACAATTTGGATAATAAGATTCTGGAATAAAAAGCAAAGCAGATAGAGTTCAGATCCGATCAAATGTAGTAGCACTTTTTCAAATTGTGATAGTGCAAATTCTGTCTATTAATAATAAAATGCGCTTGGCCCTAAACTATCTGAAAAAGACTTTTTAATCAATTATGCATACCTCAATGTGTTAGCTAGCGTGTGGGTTACTCGAAAGAGAGGAAACTCCTCCCTCGTAACAGGCACTCAAATTAGCGATAATTAGGTGGAGACACCTGGCAACGGAACAGAAAGGAATCCAGTTGATCAAAATGATGATGATGGTGAATAGCCTGAAGATGTCAATACTGGAATGAAACCGCCGACCTGAGTGGAGCAAGGACAAAAAGGGGTTAACATTCCTGTATGATCCCAGGTTGACCGCTCAGTGGAATCCCACTTAGAACAAAAGGAGGGTTACGGCTAGCAAACACCTTTTTGATATCTATTGATCTTATTTAGTCTCTTTAGAGTAACGCAAGTTTTAATAATCAAAGTGATTCAAAGCCTCTTCACCAGTGCCGACGCGTTTAAATCATAAAAAATAGAAAGAAACCCCCGCGTAATTGGAGAACTAAGTCCTTTGATGAGCTCCCGGTGTATTATGTCAGAAAAACAAAGTTAGAATTGGAAACACAAAAGGACTATTTTCTTGCTTTCCACAACACCAATACGGATATAGCTGCCATCATACCTCCAAGTATTCCTAGAACCTGGATTGGAAAGCCGCCCGTTGCAGTTGCAGTTCCCTCTGGAGCATTCTCTGAAACAAAAGCAATTTCAGATTTACCATTTTTAGATACAGTTGCAAATCCAGCAATTTGTATTTGTCCACTTGGCGGTGGAGTACTGGAATGAATACGTACGGTTGCTCCATCAACTGATGCAGTTGCGTCTGATTCCTTTGCTTCCATCACTCCTTCTCTGAAACTGCTCTCACCTAGTGAGAAAATTGAAACAACCCTGGCTCCGCCTAATTCTTGATAACCTGAACCAGCAGATGATGCCTGACTTCCGGTTGGATCAAACAAAAAGTGCCATCGCTCCATTGGGGTGGCAATATCTTCAAAATTAAACAAAGGTGTTTTAAACAATTCACCAGCCTCTGAAGAATTTAGCTGCTGGGCTATTTCTGGAAGTTTTACTTGCAGTAAACTCATTGGATAATTAATACTGACATTACCAATTTCTGGTACCTGAAGTGTCAGAGGTCTTGAAGTATGAAATCCTCTCCAATCTAAATCAACTAGAGAATTAGTAGTACCTGAATTGTTGCTGGGCAATACAAATCCACTTATGGTTGGTGTAAATACTATCTTGTACGACATTATCAATCTGTCACTACTGCCCCTCATTGTTCCAGTATAGTCGATTGTAGCATTAGAGATGTTAATTGGGCTTTGTTTTTCCGTAAAAATATCTCTATTTATTCCAGATATCAATTCTGCCATACCCGGGGTTGATGCATTTGCTTTAAATTGCAAATGTTCATTTATTGTGGATAATTTTTTTGCCAACGCACTTCCCTGATCGAATTGTATTGTAATAAATCGATTTGCTGTAAATTCAGGCTGCGCTTCATTTTGTTTGGGTGACAATACTGTAGTCATTTGAACAGCATGAGAATTTGATACAAGAGAAGAAACTGTGAATATCATCAAGAAAATAGCCATAATGAATCTGGAACTATTCACAGGTTAGGACTAATTCAACCTGCTTATAATCTTTATCGAATTCATCGCTCGTTTTAGTGTCCAACTATTGCAAAAATTATTGCCGTCGTAATATGTTATTTATTCAATTAGACGGCCCCGGCTTTCAGGAAAATTTAAAAAAGTTGAGCCGTCAACAAGAGTGTTCTTTTGTATTGATCACAGTATTAGCTGGAGGGACAGGATCGGTAAAGATAGCTCGGGGACTATCCAAACTTTCGGAAGACTTGGCCGTCATTTCAAATGTTGCAGACAATTTGTGGTTGTATGGATTGTACGTGTGTCCTGATATTGATACGATAACATACGGCCTGGCCGACATTCTAGACAAAGACAGAGGATGGGGTATTTCAGATGATTCATTCATGTTTTTAGAACAAATGAAAACATTTGGACAAGAGAATTGGTTTAGGATTGGTGATCGTGATTTGGCCCTTCATCTTGTTAGAACCAACTTGCTAAAAGAGGGAAAAACATTGTCATCAATTACAGAATTGATTCGAAAAAGTTTCTCGATACCTACAGTTATCTTGCCTGCTTCAGATAATCATATTGAAACAAGAATAGTAACTGCACAAGGAGATATGCATATCCAAGAATTTTGGGTCAAAAATCATGCGGAACCGGAGATAAAGGGAATAAGATACGATGGTATTTCAAAAGCAGACGCAAACATCAAGGCTGTGGAGCTTATCAGAAATTCGGAGCTAGTTGTAATTGCACCTGGAAATCCAATTTCCAGCATTGGTCCAATTATTTCATTGCCATCCATTCGGAAAGAACTTACATCAAGAAAGAGCAGCGTTGTCGCAATTAGTCCTATAATTGGAAATTCAGCTTTTAGTGGTCCAGCTTCAAAGTACATGGAGGCAATTGGCGTTGAATCCTCTCCATACGGAGTCGCTCTGTATTACAAAGATGTTGCCTCAAATCTCGTAATCTCTGATTTCGATATGGCATATGAAAAGAAAATTCAAAGCCTTGGAATTAACACACATAAAACCAACATTGTTATGCAAAACGAAGAAGAAGAAATGAAGTTGTCCAACTTCGTACTTGAAAAATTCAATATTGCTTGAATGACATATGAAAATCATAGCTCTAATTCCTGTCAAGAGATTTGAATCAAGCAAGACAAGATTGGATCTCACTAAAAATCAGAAAATTGTGCTGACGCAATTAATGCTTAAAAATACAATTATTAATTTAACAAAATGTAAAAGTATCTCCACAATAGTAACTATATCCGCTGATGAAAGGGTTAAGGAAATTTCAAATCATTACAAAATTGAAAATATATACTCAAATGAAAAAGGCGTCAATTATGCGATTGAAGTAGGAGATGAATATTGTAAAGAAAAACAAGCACAATTAAACATCATTGTTCCCATAGATCTTGTTTTCATTAATTCATACGAGATTGAGTTATTGTTATCAATGGCTAGCAAATATCAAAATTGTTCTATTATCGTTCCTTCTATGAGAATGGATGGAACCAATATTTTGTTAAGAAAACCCTTCAATTTGTACCAGACATCCTATGATAACAATAGCTACTATGAGCATATCCAATCTTCAAAAAGGAGTGGCGAGCACACCATTATTATCAATTCAGTAAACCTTTCAGAAGATCTGGACACTATGGATGACTATAAAAGAATTATATCTCAACCATCAAACCACTTATCGCATCTAATATCGAGAATAACTAATGTAATTTAGATTGCAGTTGAATAGAATATCAGTGATTAGTCCTGTTGATAGAATAGTGATTATGTAATGCTTGGTAGAGCTGTTTTGGTAATCTTGGAAATTATTCCATTGAAAGAAAAGTTCACAATTAGAAACCATCCCCACAAGTAAATTTGACCTGCTTGTCTACAAACTCCTTTATGACTACCGTCAGGGTTTTTTTGCAAATCACTTTTTACATGGTCTGCAGTACAGGTAATCCACGGAATCTCTGGATGTATTGGTGAGAGCGCTACAACTCCTCCAAAAATATAAGGAAAAACAAGAATCCATAACATAAAAGATGGTATCATGTAAATGAACATGGGTTTCATTTGTTGTTGCTGAACTTCTAAATTCATTTTGTTAACGTATGCTTGTTTCTTTTTTAATTCTGCAATCAGTTCTTTGTCTTGTTTCTTAACAGCAGCCATCATTTGTTTTCTAAATTCGACTGACTCTTTCATAATTTTGCTCATTTTTTCAATATCAGTAGTTTTCTTTCTGAGCATAGCAAATGCGATATTCAAACCGATAGCTATCAGCGCAGCAATAATCATTGAGGAAAATGAAAATGGTAATGGTGCATTTTCATTATAGTGAGTACTCCACAGAAGCTGCATTATTATCAAGCCAAAATCCATTCAGAATTCACCATGAAACCTATACGATTCAAAAAGAATTCAGTTAATAGCCGCTTATAAGGATTTCAATTTAAGAAGAAAATGAACCACCCATGATGCAAGCTAAAATAAAAATAAAAAAATACGTAACTTTTGGCGGAAAAAAGATGCAGTTTTTGTGTCCAGGAGTCGTACGCAGTTTCTTTCTTGCTCTAACCTACTGAACCTTCCATCTCTAGTTTTAGCAGTCTGTTCAATTCTACTGCATATTCCATTGGTAATTCTTTTGTGAATGGCTCCATAAAGCCACCGACTATCAATGAAAGTGCGTCTGATTCTGAAAATCCTCTGCTCATCAGATAGAATATCTGATCCTCCCCAATCTTACCCACAGTAGCTTCGTGAGAAATGGTAGCATCATCTTCGTTAACTTCAACATAAGGATATGTATCAGTTCTCGAGTTCTTATCAAGGAGTAATGCATCGCATCGGACATTTGACTTTACACCTGTAGCACCTTTTGCGACATGTAACAATCCTCTATATGTGGTTCGTCCCGCATCTTTACTAACAGATTTGCTTGTAATTCTTGATGTCGTGTCCGGAGCAAGGTGTACAGCTTTTGCACCTGCATCTTGATGCTGTCCACTTCCTGCAAATGCAATTGAAATTACCTCTGCATGTGCTCGTTTACCAAGCATGTAAACACCTGGATACTTCATGGTTAATTTGCTACCCAGATTACCATCAATCCATTCAACTGTAGCATTCTCATATGCATATGCTCTCTTTGTGACTAGATTGTAAACGTCTTTACTCCAATTTTGAATTGTAGTATATCTTATTTTTGCTCCTCTTTTTGCTATTAGTTCAACTACTGCTGAATGAAGAGACTCAGTTGTATAAACAGGGGCAGTACATCCCTCGATATAGTGCACTTCTGAACCTTCGTCGGCTATAATGAGAGTTCTTTCAAATTGGCCTATATTTTCTGCATTGATTCTAAAATATGCTTGGAGAGGTAGATCAACCTTTACATTTCTTGGAACATATATGAAAGATCCGCCGGACCAAACAGCACTATTTAGCGCAGCGAATTTGTTATCTTCCGGAGGAATAACCTTACCAAAATGCTTCTTCAAAATATCAGGGTATTTCTTTACAGCACTGTCAGTATCTGAAAATATCACACCCTGTTTTTCTAAATCTTCGCGCAGATTATGATATACTACTTCTGATTCATATTGTGCACCAACTCCAGCCAAAAACTTTCTTTCTGCTTCAGGAATTCCTAATTTTTCAAACGTGTTCCTTACGGAGTCGGGAACATCTTCCCAATTTTTGCTTTGCTTTTCAGATGCCTTTGCATAATAGTAAATATTTTGAAAATCTATATGAGATAAGTCGCCACCCCAATTCGGCATGGGTTTGCTGAGAAAAACTTCATAAGCTCGTAATCTAAATTCTCGCATCCAATCAGGTTCATCTTTTAATTTGCTAATTTCCTCTACTGTCCCCTTTGAAAGGCCCTTTTTGCTCAAATAAACGTAAAGTTCAGTAGAATCCTTAAAGTCATATTTGCTATAGTCCATATTCAGATCTGAGGTCATTAAAAATTATAACGTCGTTATTGTATATATACTATATGATACTCCCTATCAGCATAAAAAATCACTCACATTTGACAAAATTACAATATTTGATCACATATCCATGGAACGATTAAATAAAGACACGCGCATCAAATGCATAGATCATCAGGAGTTCCCAATTGATAGTTGATCTTAACGTAAATAACAAGAAAGCTATAGTGATAGGCGGCGGTACCGAAGGCCTACGCAAAATAAATGGACTGTTGGATCAAGATTGTGAAATAACAGTGATAACCAGCAGACTTAACGCTCAACTCAAAAAATTAAAGTCCGATGAGAAAATAAACTTGATAAAAAGCAAAATCAAGGATGTCAAAATTTTGGACCAATTCAAAAATGTGTATTTAATTTTGGCGGCTACTGATGATAGAGTTTTGAATAGGAAACTCGTGGAAAAGGGGAGATCCATGGGAGCTTTTGTATATGCCGCAGATGACCCTGAGATAAGCGATTTTTCATATGCATCGTTAGTAAATTATGAAGGTCTAATTCAAGTTGCAATTTCAACTTCTGGAAAGAGTCCAATAATGGCCAGAAAAATAAGGATGAAAATAGAAAGGATGGTTCATAGAAGTATTAATGATTCAGATATTAGCAATATTATCTTACAGGAGTTTGCCAGAAAGAATGCAAAGCGAAAAATCGGTACAGTGAAGGAAAGAAAGCAATTTTTATATTCATTAATAAAAGATAAAAATATCCAATATTTGTTAAGATCAAACAAGCTCAACGAAGCAAAAATGACTGCATTAGACCTGTTGAATAATTGGGGAAAGGTGAATAAGCCTTGAATACTGTAGTAACTGATGAGCTAAAACTATTGAATGTGAGAATAACTCACAAGAAAGCTCCAATTCACATACTTGAAAAATTTACTTTCAAAGATATTGCCAAGGCACATCGTGTGTTTTTAACAACTGGGGATATACGAGAATGTGTCATACTTCAAACATGCAATAGAGTAGAGCTTTTTTTGGCCTTAGAAAGGATTGATGTTGACAAGATCTTTGATACATGGAAAAGCATCACAGAACGAGATGACTTGGAATTTGAATCTGCCGAGATTGATGAAGGAAAAGAAGCAATACATCATCTGTTGAGACTGACTTCGGGACTTGAATCCCTCGTTGTAGGAGAGGACCAAATACTTGGTCAGGTTAAAAGGGCGTTTGAATTTTCTCGTCAGAACTGCTATATCGATTCTTTCATTCCGTT
>DAIRDV010000025.1:0-8687 GCA_036795955.1 Nitrososphaeraceae archaeon
AATTTCCTAGTATGTATTTAGGCTATGGCATTAGCCTTGGCATAACCAAAACCGCTTCTTCTAGAAAGCTGATAATGCCTACCAGTAGAATTGAAATTTGGTAGGTGAATTGAAAAATGAAAGGACTTGAATTTATATTGTTAGGAGCAGGGGCATTGGCAGGTGCGTTTCTTAGATACAAATTAGTTTCATCAACTATTCTAATTGGACCGTTACCTGTTAACATTCTAGTGATAAATGTTATCGGAAGCTTTATTCTTGGAGCTTTCTCAATTTTATCCGTTTTCTTGAATCTAGATACGAAATATTCACTACTCTTTGCGATTGGCTTTTGTGGTTCTTTCACAACAATGTCCTCATTTGCTTTGGAGACCGTTAACTTTCTTGATACCAAACAGTTTTCATTATTTGGATTGAACATTTTAGGAAATGTAGGACTCTCATTAGGCGCTGTGATTTTGGGGAGAATATCAACTTTGACAATATTGAGGTTATGGTAATATTGTCATGAAAATAAAAAATAATATCTCTAATAATACCTATTAAAAGAAACGCAAAACCAAATGAAATAATTTTTGATTAAAAATTCCAATATATTGTATAGAAATGGGACTTGAATGTAAAGCTAATTATGGGCTTGCTCTTGTGAGGGTAGTATTCTAAATATTTTGCCCTGTCCTATAGATACTACATATAAGTAACCATCTGGACCTATTTTGAGATCAGATATCCCCCCAAAGTCTTTTCCAAATATTATACCTTGACTTTCTGTATCCGCATCTATTACCTTGTCGACCAGTGAACTTTTAAGTAACAACCCTTTTCTCAGTTTGTCTAAATCAAAGTGGTAAAGGTTCCCATTATGAACGTCCCCTACAAAAATGTCATTTTGATACTGCTTGCCCAATTTGTCGGTGTCAAGAAATTTGATCGCTGTGGGACCCACTGTTCCAGCCCATGTGAGTTCAGGCAAACTGTAATTCGATTTCCCGCCAAACTCTAACAAATTTTTTGGTTCAATATCAGTTTTGTTAGGTATTGAAGGGTCTCCCACAATTACGGTCCAAATACCTTGTACTTTGTCCCACCCGCTGTTAAACCCTGGCTCAACTAGATTGATTTCATCCCCGTAATTTGGTCCATTTTCGGTATCCCAAAGATTTCCCGTTATGGGATCAAAATCAATCCCATAACTATTACGCAATCCATAAGCATAGTACAAATTCAATGGATGTGAAGATCCTAGAATCCCTTGTCCAACTGCCTCCCCATCTTGAGTAACCCTCAGAATTCCCCCTCTCCCATCAAGTGAAGAGATGTTTTGGATTGATTGTCCATAGTCATCAACTGAGCGTCCAACATCTCCGATTGAAAGATACAAATTATTGTCTGGTCCAATAATTAGTGAACCACCGTTGTGACTTGGTCCCGGTGTAGCAGGTAAGTCAAGGAGCAATGTCGGGTTTAATAATTTGCCATTTTTGTATTCATATCGATAGAGTCGGTTCCCCAGAGGTTCATTGCCTGGATTGCAAAAATAGGATTTTGGACAATCATCATTACCATCTTTTACCGATTCAGTATAATACAGAAATACATAATTGGAATCATTTTTGAAAGTACTCACAGCAATTCCCAACATCCCTCTTTCATTCTTATTGGCGACGTTCACATCTAGAATTGGTTCTGGTGAAATGTTACCATTTACTATTCTTTGAACTGTACCCTTGTCCTTCTCCAAGACCAATATAACATTTTTATCTAGAAAGCCTATGTTGGTAGGTAGCTTAAGACCTTCGGATACTGTCTCTACTCTGAGGTTGGAGTCTTTAATATGCGGTGATCCGTCACCCACGGCGACATCAAGCGCAGGTTGCATAGCAAAAGCAATATTCAAAATAGATGATAGGATTAGAATCAAGAATGAGAGAATAGGGACAGTCATTTCCTTAAGCCTGTTGTCTCTAATATTAATTTAAATGTTAAACAAACATTCACAGTCCGGTTTGTTCCTCTAAAGGAAGATTTGATTTAAATCCGAAATTAAGGGGCAACTTCCAGTTTCTAAAATATTGTCACTTTGTATTCGTTTGTGAATCATAATTGACACATTTTTTAGACTCTATTTAAGATCGTCATTAAGGGTAAAGGAAATTAATCAGTTCGTCAAAGCTGTTTATTGTAAGAAGATAGTTTGAAAAATGAGTAAACAAAATCAGAAAAAACGTAAAAACTTGGGTGAGATTTTTGATAAACATGTAAAACATGAATTCATTGATCATGATGTGGAGGCAACTATGAAGACTATGGTAAAGGAGCCCATAGTACATCACGTACCAATATTAACAGGAGGAATTGGTTATGATAACGTATTTAATTTTTATAAGAAAGATTTTGTTGGCAAAATGCCCGATGATACGAAGATTACCCACATTTCAAGAACGGTTGGTGAGGATCAGGTTGTAGATGAGCTCATCTTGAGCTTTACTCATGATAAAGAAATAAGATCCATGCTACCTGGAATTCCTCCTACTGGTAAATATGTCGAAATTCCACATGTAGTAGTTATGAAATTTCAAGGAAATAAGATATTACACGAACACATCTATTGGGATCAAGCGACACTATTAGTGCAAATTGGACTCATTGATTCTAAACATTTACCTGTTACTGGTATAGAACAAACTAGAACGCTTTTAAAATTATCAAAACAAACTGGGAAAAAGTTGAAATAAACGTTTGTCTGGTCGTTTGTGAATTATTTTTTGCAAGATATTAAGACCAAACATAATTCAGTAAGCTAGTCTGTATAGTATTAAGCATTTGTTTGTATAAGTTCTTAATTATTGGCAGATAGTTAATTGACATGATGAATTATTCAGACCTTATTTTCTATAAATCGGTTTCATTATCTCTCATTCTTATCTTACCAATCTTAATCAACTCAGCCTTCGCTACTGATATACATGGACCAGATACAAAAAAAACAGATGAGCCCGTTTGGCGATCCTTCCTTACCTATAATAATACTGTATATGGTATTAATATGGATTATCCTAGTGACTGGCAATTCGTTTTACCTCCCGCTGAAGCTGTCCTTTCGTTACTACAAGATATTTCTAGTTCAGAATCGCAAGGAATTGTCAAAGAGAATGATGATTTAACTTCAAAGGCGTTTGACATTTTGAAAACCTTTGGGCTAGAAAAGGTTTCAGATATAATAGGATTGAAACCCAATGAGAGACAGGAACTCATTCAAGAACTCTCACGGGCGCTGAACGAAGAAAGAGTTCAATTCATTGCTGGATTTGTATCGCCACCTGAGAATCAGCATGACATATTTTCAGAAAATATGAACGTAGTTGTAGAAAACCTATCAACTGTGTCCCCAATATCTCTAAAGGACTACGTTAGTTATAGTATTGAAAACTTGAATGTAATTATTCCTGGATTTAGTATCATTGAACCTATGAAAGAAATAAGTGTTGATGGGCATCCCGCAATTAGTTTTATGTTTACTGACAGTATTGCCGATGGTCACGGAAAGCAAAAGACTTTGCAGGTGTACACAATACGAGGTGATAGAGGATATGTTCTTAATTTTGCAACGACGATCGATGCTAATCCTGCATATCTTCCTATCTTTCAGAGAATGTTAGAGTCATTTGAAATTAATAATTAACCATTCTAAATTTTTGATCATATTTATTTTAGTTAATTTGCAATTATCGTTATAACAATTTGAGATTTGACATAATGACCCGAAGCCGTGAATTTTTTTATAAGACAACTAAAAAGGTGAACTACATTTTTGTTGGAAGTCTTGATTTGTTCTTCTACTACTGTATATAATTTCAAATATTATTACAAAAGGGACTAAATAAAGGGACAAGATTGACATGGGGCTGGTCGGATTTGAACCGACGACCTCCAGCGCCCGAGGCTGGCATCATACCAAGCTAGACGACAACCCCCTGAATAGTTCTTTCCAAAATTCCCTTAATATACTATAATATAATATTTGGTGCAGATTATCTGTTAGCTATCCTTGATTTCTGAAAAAACAACCAAAATTCTATACTTCGTCTGTTAATGGAGAATCAACTTTTCTTGAAGTTGGATTTACAATATTTTTTTGAATCAATTGTTTTACAATATTTGCTGCAAAAGGCATTGCTCCAGTAGCACCAGGCGAATTGTAATTTAATATATGCAATGAAGAGTCATTTTCCACAAGCAAACTCTCAGATGCAAAGTTTCCTTTTTTATCTATTAACAATGATCTAATACCAGCTCTGCCTCTTTGTTTAAAATCAGATGAATTCAACGAGGGCAAAAATCTCCTTACTCTGTTTATCATTTTTGTTTTGGATAAAGAACTAGATAATTCATTAGATGCCAATCGTATAAAATCTTTATTTAGAAATAATTTCATAACTCCTAATTTAGAGGATTCAAAAAGTTTTGGAACTACATTTTTCAGGTTATCAGCCAAGTTATATGCATACGGACTAAATACAGGAACAGCGTTTGGTCCTATTTCACATCTTCCATCAGTTCTCCTGATCCAGTGGGGATCCAAAAAAGGATAGTCAGTATATCGTGGCACTGAATAGATACTTCTGTTGGTAAGGTTACTATATTTTGATGGCGCTATCAAATATTCTCCTCTAAAATGTAGATCAGTAAAGTCCATGGCTAGATTGAGGCTATGCGCAATATCAAGCGAATTACCCCCAGCTGCATTTATTACATAATCTGAAGTTATGTTTTTAGCAGTTCCAATTATTGTCATTTTTCTCTTTGCTCCAGTATTTGTATTGGAACGAGCTGCCCTGAATTTATTTTCAAATGATGTATTGCAACCAAATTTGACTGCATCTTCTTTTAGTTTTTGGTTTATCAGGCCATAATCAGTTGAGGCGTCCTGGAAACACACGAGTCCAGATTCGCACTTTACGTTAGGCTCCATCTCAAGCATTTCACTTTTACTAAGAAATTTTATATCCTCTTTTTTCAATCCGTTCCTGCGTGCCCATTCAACATGTTTGATCAAGACATCTATTTCACTGTCATCTGTTGCAACTTCAATAACTCCGTCTTCTTTAAACGGTAAATTATGAAACAAGCAAAATTGCTTTATCAATTCATATCCCTTTATTGTGTAAGCTGCAGTGGATGATTTTTTTTCTGGATCATAGTAAAGAGGCGCGTGCACTTTTCCAGTATTCCTACTGCTTGTATGAATACCAACATTCTTTTCTTTTTCCATTAACATAATCGAAGAATTTGTCATGATGGAAAGGAAATATGCAATCGAACAGCCCAATATACCACCACCAATAATCAAAACATCATAATCATCATGCAAGTTATTTTTCATCCTTTACTAATCAATTACAAACCAACAATTATTGTCATTTATCATACTCAATTCAATTATATCACCATTTCATTTCTTATTTTTGTAATTTAAATGAAAGTCCAATGATTTGTAAAAAGCAACAATTGAAGAAGCATTTAATATTTTTCCATCAAATAGTAACTTTTTAATTTCATCAATTGACAAAATTGATGTCTCTATTATCTCCATCATACCCAAATTCTGTTTCCTTTCGTTAACCAAATCGTAACCCACAAACAAATTTCCTTTCTGTTCAAACATAGTGTAATCCAATGTGTATGAACCTAGGTCGATAATATTATTTGCTCTATAGCCTGTTTCCTCTTTTAGTTCTCTCATCGCTGCCTCTAATGGTGTTTCGCCTGGGTCAATATAGCCAGAAGGAGCTTCAATTTGATATGAATTGACCAAGTGTCGGTAGCTTTTGATTACGAGAATCTCATTGTCTGAGATAAATGGTACTATAGTAGAATAGTCTTTTCTTATTGCTCTTGTATAGATCTTCTTTTTGTTCTTAATGTCTAGTACGTCCTCATAGAGTTCGATATATTTATTAGAGTATATTTTCCGCGAGGATTCGAGTGTCCAACCTGTTGGTAGATTCATAGCTCATATTCATACTTTAACTGATATTTGCTTTATGCAAGTCGTCTAATTAGATGGGAGTGTAAAGTAGTTCCAAAATATTCATAATTTTAAATTAAACAAATGATGTCGGTACCAGTTTACACGTCATACTCCTGCAAGCTTGACATTTCCATAAAGACAAGCGTTTTTCAAATCCTTGATCTCATGAGCTTTATGTTTTCTAATCTCGACTATATATCCACTAGTAGAATGATAAAAAATAACCATATCCGTTGGATAAAGTGACAGCATCGCATGATTTTCAGGATCAGATGTCATGTGTCTTAGATGTATACGTTCCCAGGAAAATAATTCATCGATATTTCCATTAAAATGGAAATTACTTCCACACGGGCATGATGAATCTCTCCAATTTCCTTTGATATTTTTAAGCCACATGTCCTCTTTCAGTCTCAATTTTTGTTTACATCATTTACATATATACTATTTCTCTTTTTAACAAGATTTACTTACAGCATTGCTAATTTTAAGTGATTCTGTTAGGTGTTCATCTTATGCCGGTGAATCTGCGCATTATTTAAATCAATACCGTTCCAAATTATTTCATAACCCATTTTTGTAATAAGTAAGGTAATGCATTCTTCAGGTATTTGATTTTGATGCAGCAATCTAATCGCATCGTGCAGTTTATTTATTTTATCAACTTCTGGTAACAAATCCCTAATCTTATCATTGGAAATCAAATAATTACCAACTATTAAAAATTCCTTTAGTTTATCTATCACCATTTTTTCCGAATTGTTAGTATTTAATTGAAGGTTTCTAATGATCTTTACTACTGATTCTATTGGAATCTTGTACCTATCTGAAATGTTACCAAGCGAGATAACGCTATTACTCTGGACGTCCTGAATTGCTTTATCCATTTCTACGGCAATCGTATCATGTAAATTGACCGATATCTCATCAATGAATTTGCTATCTATATCTTTAAGATAGCTGATTATTGGACCAAATGGAATTTCGTCTTTTTTGTAAAAAATCAATCGTTTTTTATTGACAAATTTAGAAAAAACAGAATCGATAGGAATTTTTTTTCCGTTTTGAGAAATACAATTATCCATATTTGCAACAATCAACAAATCAGGAACGGTCGACGCTCCAGTTTCAGATTTGGTCAAGTCTTTTATCTTTTCTAATTTCCTTTTTAAGTAGTCCTCAGTCCAGAAACCTATTATCTCTAAATAAACTTTGACGCCATATTTTTCAAACACAAAATCAGGTATGAATGCTTTACCGTTCGATAGAATCAATGGATCCGGTTCCCTGAACAGGCTCCATCCAGTGGAAAACTTGAGAAATTTATCCATAAATTTTTTTTCAACGCTGCTATCAAAGTAGTCCATACTGTAGTTGTTAGATGATAATTCTGACGCTGATTTTTGGTCTGATTGAAGGTGAAAAGTTGACGCATCAAATAGAGGTATGTCCTTGTCTGTACTTGAGAGCTCAAAATCATAGGTCTTTTTCGAACCGGATATAGATTTCCTTAGTATTGTTGCCTTAATGGACCAAATTTCACTAAAGATTATTGACGGAATTAATCTGGCAATTGCCATTCCGTATCTATCGGTCAATCTTACAATGCTAAGTGGACCATTTACTGTGCATATAACTTTATTTTGTTCGTTGTTTTCTGGTAATATTTCGTTCTTTTTTATATGTGCATTTGATTGTGATTCGTACTTGGATTCACTGTACAAAGAGTACATTAATCCAAGTTGTTTTGTTTTGCGCAAGATTTTCTTCCAATTGAAACCACCATAGATACTGAATTCCATTTTTACACTATTTAGCAAAAGTGTTTGAAGAGCCGAAATATTGTACCACGCAACCAATTGTAATGAAGTCAATGAATCGAAAGATTTCAAATATTTATTTTTCTCAAGGTCACTCCACATTGCGATTTCCACATCATTTACAGATAGATTGTTTTTTGAAGCAATTTTTTGAATGATATTCTTTCTTTCATTCCCTGTTACAGGATAACCCAACAGCGAAGATATTTCAAATATTTGCCTTCTCAGAAGTATGGGATTCATTGTACCATTGTTCCTTGCATTAGAAAATTGACTTTCGTGAGATACATATTCGCATCTCTGTTCTAAAAGATGACATATTGCCCTAACTAGTTTATAGTCTGGGTTTTTCCCTTCTAGTTCTAAAAGATTTTGATCTAGATTTGACTTTGATAATTTCCTGTCTGCCATATCTTCGTACATTTTGATAATCATTGATGGTAAGGTTGGTTGGTTATCTTTTTCAAAGTAGATAAAAACTGGCTTTATCTGATTCCTTTTGCTTGAAATCTGCACTCTTAGTAGCTCAATTGGGAACAATTACAATTTTACCTGTTGTAGCGATAATGAGTAGATATGGATATCTCGCCTTAATAATTTTTCATTAGAGTGCTTGAAACCCAATACAATCTACAATATTAGTCCAAGCTAGATGGATTTTGTGGGGGCGTACCACCCACCCACCCTCCTATTAGTGCGTCAAGCCTTAAATGTAATTCGTTGCATGATGTATAGAATGAGAACCAAAAAATCGACTACAAATTCTCACTTGCAAGAAGAAAAAGAAGACATTACTGAAAATATTTCTAATGATTATGCTGAAAATATTGTAAACG
>DAIRDV010000026.1:0-8586 GCA_036795955.1 Nitrososphaeraceae archaeon
TCCTGCATGGCCGTGATGGAGGGTGGCGACCCGATAGTTTTGGAAAATAGTGAAGGGGTCTGCGACCGTCCAAGTTCAAAACAAAGAATCGACTCTAGAAGAAGGTGACGATATTATTATTCCATCAGGTGCAAAACATCGAATTCAAGCGAATAATTCAGGATGTACTGTCTTGGAGATTTCTTACGGCAGCTTTGATGAAAACGATATTGTCAGAATCGAAGATGATTATGAAAGAGTATAAACTTTGACTGTAACATTCTAAACTATCACTAGTATCCCGACAGGTAACCAATGGAAATAATTCAGTTCAAAATAATTTATATCATGTTTAACGAAATACAAATAAAGCCCTAATATCGCTTCTAATCTAATGAGCGCAAGTAAAAAACCCCACATGAATCTTGTGGTAGTGGGACACGTTGATAATGGTAAATCTACTATAGTTGGTCATTTATTAGTAGATATGGGTGTGATCGATCAAAGAACAATTGATTCTTTTGCCAAAGAGTCCGAAGAAACCGGAAAGGGTGATACTTTCAAATACGCATGGGTACTAGATAGCATAAAGGATGAAAGAGAAAGAGGAATCACTATTGATTTAGCCTTCCAAAAATTTGAAACTTCTAAATATTTTTACACTTTGATTGACGCTCCTGGACATAGAGACTTTATCAAAAACATGATTACTGGAGCCTCGGAGGCAGATGCTGCAATCCTTGTGGTGTCCGTGAAACCCGGAGAAACCGAAGCTGCTACTGACCCTGGAGGTCAAGCCAGAGAGCACGCATTTTTGTCCAGAACTCTTGGTGTAAGCCAAATTGTTGTTGCATTAAATAAAATGGATGATTCGGGATATTCGGAAGCACGTTATAACGAAGTCAAGGAAATTGTAGAAAAAATGTTGAAACTTGTAGGGTATAATCTTTCAAAGATTAGCTTCATACCAGTTTCAGGTTGGAAAGGAGATAACCTGGTCAAGAAATCGGAAAATATGCCGTGGTACAAGGGACCAACCTTATCTGAAACACTTGATCTCTTTGAGCCTCCAGAAAAACCGTTAGGAAAACCACTTAGGATTCCCATCCAGGATGTTTACTCAATCACCGGTGTTGGTACTGTACCTGTTGGTAGAGTGGAAACAGGGGTTCTAAAGGCTAATCAAAAGGTAATGGTAATGCCTTCTGGAGTGACTGGCGAAGTCAAATCCATAGAGACTCATCATACCCAAATGGAGTCAGCAGAATCAGGTGATAATATTGGCTTTAACCTCAGAGGTGTGGATAAGAAATCAATTAAACGCGGAGATGTAATTGGACCTGTTGATAATCCACCAAATGCTGCGAAAGAATTTGAGGCGCAAATAATTATTATTCATCATCCTACCGCAATGGCACCAGGATATACCCCAGTTCTTCATGCTCATACCGCACAAGTTGCTGCTACCTTATCTGAATTTGTGGCAAAAATAGATCCTAAGACTGGAGGAGCCGTCGAAGAGAAACCGAAGTTTCTAAAAACTGGAGATGCTGCAATTGTTCGAATAAAACCTGTTCGACCACTTGCAATAGAGACTTTTAAAGAATTTCCTGAGATTGGTAGATTTGCTTTAAGGGATATGGGAACAACTATAGCCGCTGGCGTCGTTAAATCTATAGTAGAAAAATACGACCCAAGTGCCAAAAAGTGAGTCTAATTAATGACTCAGGAAGCACGCATCAAATTAACTAGTACCAATCTTGTTATGCTAGAAAATGTATGCCATGAAATAAAGGGTATAGGAGAGAAAAATGGAATTAAATTTAGAGGCCCGCATCCACTCCCTACAAAGAAAATGAAAGTCGTTACTAGAAAATCTCCTTGCGGTCAAGGTACTAATACTTGGGATAAATATGAGCTAAGAATTCACAGGCGTGTTATTGATTTGGGAGCTGACGATAGATCAATCAGGCAGCTTATGCGATTAAAAATTCCTGACGACGTATACATTGAAGTTTCTCTAACCTAATTATATAGCAAAACTCAATTTTCTATCTTTATTTTTTCTTCATTCTAAGATATGAATTAGATGGCGTGATCAAATCGGAAAATGATTGTGGATTAAAAATTTTGGCAAGTATTTCGATACCTGTTATTATTCTTGGACTCGGTCTACTGAAATACGAGAGAGCGTCTACTGCAAATACCATGTCGGTCCGAACTGCTCTTAAGGAATTCCATTGATTATTATGACTAAGAGACTCATATTCTATTATTATCCTTCCAAGATCAAAACCGCAAGGTAAAAGAATTAAAATGTCTGGATCAAATTCAACAATTTCAGAAAAGTCCATTTTGCGAGATCGCTCACCAGTTAAGCTAATCCCATTAATACCACCTGCAATTTCGACCATTTGAGGAACCCAGTGACCGCAGATATAGAATGGATCAAACCATTCGAGACAAATTACTTTTGGTGTGTTACTCTTTTCAGCAATTTTGATACTTTCGATTCTTTTTGCCAAGGCATCACAGATTTGGTTGCCGTGTGTTTTCTTTTCTACCGCTTTTGCCACATCAATAATATTTTGTAGCACATCCTCAACATTGTGAGGATCTAAAACCAATGTTTGTGGCTTTTCATCCAAGTAACGTAATACCTTCTCTGTTTCTTTTATGTGTGGTGAACACACTTCACATAATCCTTGGGAAATTATAAGGTCCGGGTGCATTTGATTTATCATCTCAAAATCTACTATGAAGTAATCTTTTTGTAATCGAGAAAGTTCCTGGATCTTTTCCTCAATTTCCACGCTTGTCATTGATTCCGAATCAAATGCTGATTTGATTACTTGGGGCTTGTTCTTTGCTTGTGATGGAAAATTGCACTGGTGAGTTACTCCTAATAGTTGTTCTTCGGATCCCAACAAGTAAAGTATTTCTGTTGCACTCGGAAGGAATGAAACAATTCTTGTAAACATTGAAAAATATTATTTTCTTATTTGTATTAAAGAGCTTGCATATGTCTCTAATTTTCAGTCTAAGTAATGACTGACTATCTAGGAACATCAGCCGTGAATACTTTAATAAAGTAAAATAGAGTTAAAGATCCTAACTATGAGCAAATTCGCACTGACAAATGGGCTGGATCAAAGTGAGATCGATAGGCGAACCAAGAATCTTTTGGATTTATTTAAACGGAATTTTCTCCAAAGCAATAGTGATGACTTTGTATCAGACGCTTTGGCAAATATGATGGTATGTAATTCTGCATATGCAAAGATCTTTGAAGGTTATTTGGCACTTGCCGAAAAGAAGAGTATACCACAAGAGATGACTGACGGTTTTGTTAAATGGGCGTCTGACCAGTTGGATGAACTTAAAATAAAACTGACTGAAAAATATCAGAAAATTGATATGAGGTAATCAGACCTCAAGCAATTTTATGATTTGACTATTGATACCCGCTGGTTCCCATTGAAAATTTTAAATGAAGTTGGTCAGCGAAATATTGCGTATTTATTCATTCAAAAATGCGAGAAAGGATAAACCATCAATAGAAACGTCTATATGATTATTTTAATGGATTTTTTGTATGAAAATCGCCCCATTTATTCTAGTTCCCATGATCTTTTTCGGGTTTTCCGGTTTAATGCTCTATGCTGGGCATGAAATTTTTGGACAGTCAGATAACACCAAAAATTCGGCTTCTATTTCGTTTAGCAAGATCTTTAAAGACGTACAAGGCTCAGTTGTTCAAATTACTCGTGAAAATAAGCTGCCTACAGGATCACCAGGAGACGAAAACGTTACCAGTTTAGGTTCTGGATTTGTTTTCGATAAAGAAGGTAGAATAATCACTAATCATCACGTAGTAGACGATTCTAAAAATGTAGACGTTACTTTCATCGATGGTAATCGATATGTGGCATCAGTGGTTGGTAGTGATCCGTTTGATGATGTTGCTGTTATTAAGATTAACCAAAATATATCTGAAAGACTACACCCATTAATACTTGGAAATTCATCTAGTGTGGAAGTAGGTGACCAGGTTATTGCTATCGGTAACCCTTATGGTCTTGCTGGATCAATGTCTCTGGGAATTGTGAGTCAAAAAGGAAGATTGATCTCAACCGGAGGATCTGCATTTAGTATTCCTAGTGTAATCCAGACAGATGCATTGATAAATCCAGGCAATTCGGGAGGTCCGTTGCTTAATATTAATGAAGAAGTGATTGGAATGAACACTGCTGGTGTATTGTCAGACTCTGGAGCATTCTCTGGTATTGGCTTGGCAGTTCCTTCCAACACAATTTCAAAAATAGTTCCAGTTCTTATCAGTAAGGGTAATTATACTCACCCCTGGCTTGGTGTCTCTGCCAGCACATTAACCTCAAAATTAACGGAGAATTTTGAGAATCTAAGTAGGGACTTTAAGGGAGTTTATGTCGATTCTATAACAAAAGATGGACCAGCAGATAAAGCAGGACTTCGCGGAAGTACTACTGATCAATATGGTGATAAACATGGAACAGATATTATTACTGCAATCGACAATCGTAATGTTACTTATATGGAAGATTTAGTATCATATATGGATGAACACAAAAAACCAGGAGAGAAATTAGATTTAACAGTTCTTAGAAATCAATCTTACTTGGATATTGGGGTTCTATTAGGTGATCGAAGTAACAGTACTAATACTAACACCACAAAAGATTCATACGATTAGGTCGTCGTTGGGGAATATGAAATCCATATCTGCTAGTATAATCATCTAAATTCAAGAATTCAAAAAGAATTGTAGTCCGATACTTGCAATATACATTAACAATAAAATCAACCCTGTTCTTATTCCAATTTCTTTCCTAAACAATAAACCCACGGCAACCAATGTAACTACTGTTGCTAACAACATCTGTTGTGTTAATATTTCGTTTCTGTCTATGCTCGCACTAATACCGCTATGATACATAGCTCCGAAAACGGCAAAAGCAAGTAATAATGTATTGTTTAATATTTTTGAGCCAAGTACATTGGCAATCGCAATGGATGTTCCATGTGACCCTTTTCGGGCAAGCAACATCAAAGATATTTTCTCCGGCATTTCACCTGCAATCGGGCTTATCACTACCGAAAGAATTATTGCTGAAACACCTATATCAGCAGAGACATGTTCTAAAGAATGGATGAAGGGTTCTGCACCTAAAAAGATACCAATCGTTCCTACCATGAAGATTATACCCGATTTTATTAACTGTTTTTGATTATTGGGGGGATTTATGTTCTCAAAAGAATTACCATGTTCCACAATAGCTTTTTCCTTGTCTTTCTTCTTTTCCACTCTCATTTCATAAAATGCAATGAATACATACACAAAAAATAAACCAGTAAAGACTATTCCATCTGTAAAATGATAGCCGTCGATAAAGAGTGCTGCACTTATTACCGCAGTTAGTAACAGGAAAATCTTGTCAAGTTTAAATGAGCTAACATCTATTTTTTTGATAGGTTTTTTAGAAAGACGCGTAGTTGCGATTAAGAGCATTATTGCTAGTCCAAGTGTCATCATCAGTACATTGCTCCCCAATCCAGCTCCAAGGGCCACGCCGTATGAACCTGCCGAAGCCGCATAGGCAACTATCGCAATTTCGGGTAAAGTAGTTGCCACACTAAGAAGTGTTCTTCCCACGAACCTAGCGCCAAATCTAGCTGCAAGATGTTCGGCACCATATGAAAGTAACCAGCTTGCTAAAGTCAATTCACCCAGCCACATCAGCATAAGTAGAATATTATTTGCTTCCAAACAAGTTCTGACTACTGACTACAGAATATAAACCATAATACAAAATTATACCTTCGTGTTAAAAAAAGTTGGATGGCTAATCCATTGTAAAAATTAGGAATTCGATCTAGTTTTTCTATTACCGGTTGATAGAAATTTTAAGTAATAGGTACATTTGTCATATTCGATATTGGTATCTTGATTTTCAAAACACCGTTTGCATAATCTGCTTTGGTGTTTGCATTATCCTCGTCTGGTATCGAAAAAGGCAGAGGTATCTTTTTTTCGATTTTATTTGGTCGTTGGCTAAAATGAATTGTATGTGATTCAATGTCGATAACACGTTTTGCCCTTATTGTAAGAATATCCTTAGCGATATTTACATGAATATCCTTTTTTTGAAAACCGGGGAGGTCTACAACGATAACAAGCTCTGTGCCGTCCTCATAAATATCGACAGGCGGTAATACAAATTCGTAAAATTCTTTCGAACGGTTGCCAATCTCTTTCATAATCTCTCTTGCGACATATCGACTTACACCCATATAATATCTGTGTTCATCTTTGTATAAATTCTTTATTTTAAATATACCACTAATGGAAAAATAAACTGGAACTTTGGAGAAATAACCCTCACACTATTACTAGTCTGCTATCATGATTGCATGATATCCAGAACTACATTCAGGACAACATGCATGGTCGCACAAACACTCCACACAATATCTGTGCGCATCATAGAACATACAAATACTATCAGAGTGCAGGCAGTTTTCACAAATCACAAATTTTCTACATGGATTCGACTCTAATCTATCCACAACTTCAATTGCTCCAATTCATATATTAAGCTTTATAGATAAACATCAAAGTGCCAATTATCATCAAAAAATCAGATTCTAATTTAGAAATATTTTCAAACAATTATTGACATGATATATCAAACAAGAAATAAAAATAATGTCCCAGAGCATTAATGCACTATGCATACTGATGTTCCAAATATCGACAAGATGGCAGGCATCAAATTATACACCACCAGGTTTGAAGGCATTGGTGGCACAATAAAGCTAAGAAATGAAGATTTTAAGGTTGTAGAATTAATTGTTGACTCTATTTCAAAAGACATATCCAAATTTCCTGATAAATCATATCGATTTCCGGTTTTTTTATTACACAAAAGTGGGATGGATTCGAATCACGCTGTTATAGAGATATCCAATCAGCTGAGAACTAGAATCAAGGTGCTTGGAATTAAGGATTCAAAAGCAGAAACTACGCAATATGCCACCTCCGAGGGTAGTAAATTTAGAGAAGGTAAAACAACCCATACAAGTCTGACTTTGCTCGGATATTCAAAGCATTCATTGAAAAAATCACACATAATGGGAAACCAATTTCAAATTAAAATTTCAAATGTAACTAAAGGTAACATTTCTGAGTTTATTTCTCAATTACAAAACATTCCTAATTTTTATGGGCTTCAACGCTTTGGTAGTGAAAGACTTGTCACTCATTTGGTAGGCAGAGAGATAATCAAAAGGAATTTTAAGCGAGCAGTCGAGCTATTTTTATGTCATACAACTGAACACGATACCCAATTTAGTAAAGAAATACGAGAAAAATGCAAGGATCCAAATAATTATGGGCGAGTTCTTAAGAACGTTCCAAGAGGCATGGATCTAGAACGTAATATTTTACGAGCTCTTGTTAATGGTAAAGATTACATAGGTGCTCTAAGATCTGTTCCAATCAACATAAGGAGATTGTTTGTTCATGCTTATCAGGCATACATGTTTAACGAAACTTTAAGCGACAGTATTGGAAAGGGTGAAACAATCATTAATTGCTCTAATGATGATTTTTGTTTCAAGTTAGAGAACCAGTTGACTTTGGGTAAATTGTTGAAATATACGGGCCAAGATAGCTCAAACTTGGTCCCAGCAATGCATTTGCCTGGTTACTCTTTCAAACCCACAGAAGGACGGTTCGAAAAGAATTTGTCATTCATTATGAAAGAAGAGAATATTTCTTCCAAAGATTTCTATCTTAAGGAGATGCAGGAATTAAGTGTAGAAGGTGGATTTAGACAATTACCATTGTTGGTAAATGATTTTTCTTACTCGGATAATCTGTCGATAAGTTTCAAAATACCCGTGGGCTCATATGCAACCATATTGTTGCGAGAACTAATGAAACCTATCGATCCAATAAAATCTGGTTTCTAACCCAAAACCCAAAAATTTTTCATCTTCAAAATTGCTGAATTGTAATTTAACATACTGTTGCATTTGGTAAATAATTCGACAGCATTCCTCTATGTATGTAATATAAATATGACATTTATTCAATGTGGAATGATGCTCGGCGGTAGGAATTTCCATAAACTAATAGAGGATGAATTAATCAAATTTTCCAAAAAACTAGGGCAAGATTATGATCAAAATGGGATACATGTATTCGAAATTACACGTTGTACCAGATTATCTTATTTTGAAAGAATGGATGCTTTCGAAGATGAGTTTTCAAATGCATTGTCAAAATTAATCCAAGGTTCACTTAGAAAGTTTCTAAACGGAATAACTCGAGAATATAAAGTTGACGAACTTTCGATATATGCAACTGTCGACTTGATAATAGATAATGAAATCGTCATTAACTTCCTGCCAGTTTCAAATTTACCGGAATTCCCACATCCAAATGACCTCTTATACACCAATGCATCGATGTTTGTTTTCGAGACACGCGGCGGATTCATAGTATATTTTACTCCGGAAGGCAAGTCCGTTGAATTCAGCGTTTCTCCAAGTAAAAGAATGTTT